>CAVEYT010000062.1:6615-7656 GCA_963619995.1 Acutalibacteraceae bacterium
GCGGATTTTGAGTTCCATTTGTGGTCTCCTTTCGCGGAGACGCACTCATGGCAGGTATAAAAATAGGCCTTGGGGAAGTACCCTTGGCCTAAATGCAAAAGAAGAGCGCACGAAAGCAAGGGTATCCGGCCCCAAACCGCACAGTGTTTCTGCGTGATTTGGAACCTATTTAGATATCCCGCCAAGAGAGCGCTCTCCGGCTTCAATCATTTATTGTTTTGTAAGTAAAAAATTTCAGGCGTTGCCTTTAGCCTTGCAAGGGAACCACCTCCTTTCATGGGAAATAAAAAAGGAGCTATCTCTAAACATCGGATAATTCCGATTATTAAAGATAGCTCCGTCCGTTAGCTCACTTGGCAATTTGCGATAACTTCTTTATTCTATTCGTCGTTTGGCAAAATTTATCTGTAGCAGTAAATCATCAAGAAAATACTGTATTCGATTCTTTCCCTGTTTGCTTTCGAGATACAGCCTGTTTCCCGTTCTCTTCAAATCCCCGATACGTTCTCGTTTTCCGCTGCCGCAGGTCTTCACCCTGATCGGCACTCCGTCTTGCATGTCGTCCGCGTTCATTTTGGTACGCTCCTCAAAAACTTTCTTTCGTGCTGCAAGTTCCAAAAAATAAATATAACTTCCGTAAACTTAAGAGAATTTACTTGACATTATAGGAAATTGAGACTATAATTCTCTCAGAAAGTTCTCCTAAGTTCCTTTTGATTGTACTACTTGCAGGAACTTGTGTCAATAGAAAATCGGAACTTGAGAGAACTTCTTTTGAAAGGAGTGACTTCACTACTATGAAAACTTTTGCTGAGAAGGTCAATGAGGCGCGATTATCTCTGGGGCTCACGAAGAAGGAGCTGGCAGAAAAAATCGGGGTGTCCGGGAAAACAATCCAATCCTATGAAGCAGGGGAGAAGCGGCCGCGCCAGACGATGCTGGTAAAGCTCGCCAGGGCCCTTGAGGTTTCGGTGAAATTCCTCTCTGACGATTCCTGCACGAATCCGGTGGCTGATATCGAGAAAGACACCTACATTGAGG
>CAVEYT010000063.1:0-7655 GCA_963619995.1 Acutalibacteraceae bacterium
ACCATCCCCATCACCGGCATCATCATCACCGCCGCTGAGATTCTCCGCCGTCCGCCCTCCGTAATCTATTTACCGTTGGCACATGGCAAGATAGTTATTAGCTACTAGCTGTTAGTTATTAGACGAAAGCGGTATCGCCTACGGCGATAATCTTTATAAAAATGCGCGAAGCGCTTCCGCTTGAAACTAATAGCTAGGAACTAAAAGCTAATAACTGTCTTGCGCCTGACAAAAAAGCCGAGCACATACCTGCCCATCTATACCGTAAAAAAGAAACGCGCCCACAAGGACGCGTTTTTTTATGCAAAAAATGATTTTATTTATCGGGGGGAGCGACCCTCACCGCAAGAGAATTGATGTACTCGCCCGGATCGTCCACCGCCCAGTAGCTCACGATGGGGAAGAGGAAGACGTCGCCGGCGGGGACCAAGGAATTGTGTTTCATGAAAGAATTTAATTCTTCGTAAGCGTCGCGGCAGCGGAAGAAATAGGCGCCTTTGAGAAGGATGGAGCAGTAGAGACCCTCCGGGCGGATGAAATTGGCGGAGATTTTCGTTTCGGCTTTGGTGACGACGGCCGATGCATGACGGAAACGCTGCGCAAAGAAATCTTCTTTCGCAATCACCCAGCCCGTCGGGCGATCTTTGCAATACGAATCGGCAAATGCTTCGCGCACATGTTTGGCGCGAGTGGAAATCGCCCCCATACCGCCTCGATTCTCCTCCGAAATCGGCGTCACATACATCGCGCATTCCGGGAAATTTTGCAGGAAGACGCGATCGAGCGGAAGCGATTGCGCCCGAGAAATGCGAGTGCGATATCGATCGATGGCGCGCAAGACCGATTCCATTTCCGCGATCGTCCTTTGGCAATCGGTTTCCTTGGCGTCCAAGAGGGCCAGCAAAGCCTCCTTGGAGCGATGCTCCAAAAATTTCTTGATATCCGGGACGGAAATATCGAGCCGCCGCAGGAAAAGAATAATTTCGAGCGTCAAATATTGCGACGTCGAATAGTAGCGATACCCGTTTTCCGCCACAAATTCCGGCGTCAAAAGCCCCATCTTGTCGTAGTAGAACATCGTCTGCTTCGGCAAATCAAAGAGCTTGGCGAGCTCGCCGGACGTGTAATAATCTTTCGGTTTCATATCCACCTGAAAAAAGCAAAAAGAAAAGTTGACTCTCGTAGGGATGAGGCCGCTGAAAGGAAAATCAATCGAAATAACCGGAAAATCAAAATTTTAATTCTCTGATTTCAAATCTATTATAGCACATTTTGTTCTGAAATTGTTTATTTCCGCATAAGATGATGTCTAAATTTCAAATGACTCTTTAATTTTGAGAGAAATCTTCCGGCTTGACTGTATGAAAATCATACAGTTTATAATCCGCCATGGTAAATGCTTCAAATTTAAATATATGTCTTTGAATTTTGAAAGGAGACGAAAATTTTGTTCAAACCAAGAATAAGAGCCGGTCGGGCGAGACGGCGGCGGAGTCGAATTTTGCTCGCATTGGGAATGGTGGGACTGGCTGTTCCGATGGCGGTGTGGGCCGAAGAAGAAAAATCGCAGGAAACGATGTATGATCTCGCGCCCGTGGTCGTCACGGCGAGCCGCATTCCGGAGAAGCTCGTCGACACGAAGGCCGATGTCAGTGTCGTCACCCGCAAGCAGATCGAAGCGCAGCATATGCAGACGGTGGAAGATGCCCTTCGGACCGTACCGGGGACGCAATTTTTGAATTACGGCACCAATGGGCTCAATGCGAATGTGTCCGGAATCCGAATCAATGGCAGTAAGGACGTTGTCATCTTGGTCGATGGCGTGCGCATGACCGATTTCCAAGGCGCGGATAATTCCGGTTATATGTACGCATCCATTTTGAACCAGATGGACAATATCGAGCGCATCGAAGTCCTGCGCGGCAGTGCGGGCGTCGTGTACGGCAGCGGCGCGAGAGGCGGTGTCATCAATATCATCACGCGCAAAATCGATCACACGAAGCAGACCATCGACATGTCTATCGGATCGGGCGGTCGACGTACCTATCGTCTCCATTCCATGGGCCGCTATGGGCCGATTGGCTACAGCGTCTACTACAATCAGAACAATTCGCGCGACACGAAAGACGGATCGGGGAAAACGTGGCCGGGTCGGACGAATACTTGGAGCAGCGGCTTCAAGATCAGCTACGATTGGGATCCCAAACACGAGACATCCATTTCTTATGACAAGACGTTTTCGCGCTTCAGCGGACAGGATTTCATTTACAAAAACTTCTATCAGGGAGATTATGAATCCCAAAATGTCACGCTGCGTGACCGTTGGCAATTTCATGACCGGTGGACGAATGAATTCTCCTATCGCCATTCCGATTTGGTCACGCATTATCATCAGGGGTCCTATGTCGGGCAACCGGATGAAAATACCGGGATAGACAGCACATATTATTTCTTCACGGAGCAGCTGCATTTTACGGATTCGTCCAATGACTTGATCTTTGGCGTGGATTACAGCAAAGGGATAAATCATCTGCCTTACCCCGCTGGTTACGATAAAGATGGAAATTCGATCTCGGTCAAAGGTCATTCCCAGGAAAATTACTCCTTCTTTATTCAGGATGACTGGAAATTTTTGCCCGGCTGGACTTTGAATTACGGACTCCGGCATGACCGGCCCCAATCGGATTCGTATTCAGCCGAAATCAAAAATCACACATCCAAAAGCTGGAAACTCAGCGTGGATTTGACGGATAAAGACACCCTTTACGGCGGACGGAGCGATTTTTATATCCTGCCCGGAATCGACAAAATTTATGCCTCCTGGAAATCCAGTGACGGCGTCGAGAAAGATCACGGAAACCGAGATTTGCTTCCGGCGGAAGGCTGGACAGACACCATCGGATATACCCACAAATTCAGTGATGCTTCCGCGCTGACATTCAATTGGTTCAAGACGAAGTCTACGAGAACCATCGGATGGTCGGATGCCGAAGATCGCTACGTCAATTACCAAAACGGCATCGCTCGCGGGTGGAATCTCCAATTTGTCTCGCAGATCGGGAAGCATTGGAATCTCAATGTCGGCTGGGCGCATCTCTACCAAAATGTCCCGGGCGACAACTTCTCCAAGGGTTACTATCCGAAAGATAAGCTCACATTTAATGTCGTGTATACGAAGGACAAGTGGCAGGTCGGTCTGGATGGATTTTACTTTATCCGCAGGCTGGATCCGGCCTATGCGGCTTACAAAGGATGGCCGGATGACAAATACGGTGTCTACAATCTCTCCGTCAATTACTCGCCGAATAAAGAGCTGACCGTGTATATGAAGATGGACAACATCTTTGATACGCTTTGGGCCGAGCATACGGATGTTATCCATAATTATAAAGAAGGAACCTGGTATGCCATGCCGGGACGCATCATCAGCGTCGGTGCCAGATGGAGCTTCTGATTTCTGAATAAGGTTTTTATTTTTCCAAAAGGAGGAAACAAAATGATGAAATTGTCGAAAGGGAAATTCTTGACCGCGGCGATTATCGCATTTCTGGGAAGCGTGACCGGAGCTTCGGCGGCTTCGTATACCGAAACGCAGACGATTAATGGAAACGTCACGTATGACAGCAATACGTCCATTACCGCCTACAGCGCAACCAACGCCGCAGGATTTCAGATCAATGAAAGCGGCGTGAATGCCACCGTGACGCTTGGCTCTGATGGGAAAGGCACAGCTCACATTCATACAGAGACGGGGAATACCGGGAATTCGAGAGCCAGCGGCATTACGATAGTTCCGAACACCCAGCTCACGGTCAATGGAAATGTGGATATTTCTTCTGTCTATGGCGGGAGTTGCTTTGCCAATGGGATTACCATCTATAATGGGGGATCGGGCGAAGGGGAGTATTCGAAGATTACAATCAATGGGAATGTCAATATCGGCGACGCTTCGAAGCAATCTTCTTTGACGGACAGCAGCACGGATAAAAATTGGGGCGTCAATGCGGCGGAAATGCACGGCGGCTATGGACCGGATGGGCACGTGCCGGGCCAGGCCGATGATTATACCGGCGTACGTTGGTCGCCGACCGGAATTAGTATTACCACCAATGGGAAAGGCAGCACCATTGATATCAATGGAAGTCTTTATATCGCTATGCGCGGTACGGCGCTCCAGACAGATCCTTATTATGCAGCGTCCGGGAAAAGTGCGTATGATACTGCCATCATCAATGCCAATGGCGGGGATGTGACGATTTATACGCCGGAAAGCACGACGGAAAGCTATCTGGCGGCGGCTTCCTACGGCGGCACCGTCAATATCAATATGAACAATGCCAAAACCGCCGGCGCAGGACACAAAGTCACGATTCAGGGCAATCTTTTGGCGATGAAAGATTACAACGGCAGTGGGCAACCGTATTATTATCAAGACGGTCGCATCAATTTGGCACTGGACACAAGCGATTCCACCTGGACCGGCGTCGTCGATAACAGTGGTAAGAACCAAGCCGGTGAAGTGAATCTTTGGCTCCAAAACGGTGCGTCCTGGATTCATCGCTCTCTCTCCAAAACCAATGCGATCCAAGCGCAAAACTTGCCGTCTCCCAGCAGCCAAAATCATTACGGCGTGTATGACGGCGTGACCCATTTGACGACGCTGCACGGCGGCGCGGATGAGAGTACCGCCGGGAACCTCTTCCCCACCGCGAGCGCACCGATTCAGATCGGCAATTACAGTGGCTATACCAATGTGTACTATGCGCATACCGGAAACGGAGAATCCTCTTCGAATTACGCAGCGGGTGACATCACCATCGGGAGCGCGGCAGTAGGCTCCGTCATTTCCCTTATCACGGATAATTCCGGTGTGACGATGACAAATGAGGACAATGTCGCTCGCGTCCTGCAAGCCCTCGCCGGAAAGCTGACGTATAGCGCATATGCCAGCGGTGAGCGCAACCTTTCGGGCACCGTCAAGATAGCAGACGGTCTCACGGCCAGCTCTTCGGCGCTGAAGATTGGAAATCTCTCCTTTACGGATACCGGGAAAGGAAACTATATCAAAGGCGACGATCCGGGACAGAGCGTCACGGAATTTACGACGCCCATTACCGGCGTCAAAGCCAATGACGGAGCTTACGTGCAAGGCGGTGTGCTTTTTGATGAAGGGGAGCACTATATCTTCACGAAAGACTCCACGATCAATAATAATGTAGACAGCACGACGGCGGCGAAAACGGCGGCCATCAATATTGCCGGCGACGTGGGGCATGCCGTCGATATCAATGCCGCCGGTAAGACGCTTACCATCAATACCACTTCGACAGGAAATTCGAAAGATCAGTACGGCATCGCGGCAAACAGTCTCGAAGGGACGACCATCACCGCAGGGAAATTGGTCGTCAATGCGATTAGCGACAAAGGGCGCATCGAAGGTTTCAATGTCGGCGCACAGGGACAGCAGAATGCGGACAATCCGAACAAACTCACCGTCAACGGCGATCTCGATCTGAATGTCCAGGGCATCGGCTACACGCTGGGACTTTATGCCGCCGGCAATTCCGAAGTCACGTTCAACGGCAATGTCACCGCGATAGGAAGAGACGGCTATGATTGGGGTCTCTATGCCAAGAACGGCGCATGGGGCTATTACGGTTGCTCGCTGATTTACAGCGGCAGTAATTACGAGCTCCAAATGGGACCGAAAGTCACCATCAACGGGGATGTGAATGCCAAGATTGACGGAAACGGACTTTTCGGAAACGGCGGTCATGCCAAACTCACCATCAACGGCGGCGGTTATCTCGAAGTCAATAAAGACAATACGCACAATTATTATGCGTTGCTTGCCGAATGTGCGACGACCAGTCTCAATGTGAATTTGGACGAAAATTACATCGCCACCTCTGCCAGAACCAATGATTTGGTCTTGAAAGGCAATGTGACCGCTTCGACCGGTGCTATGAATGCCAATGAACCGGAGCCTTACACCTATGTCAATCTGGGATTGGCGACGAAAGACTCCGCATGGACGGGTGTCGCGTACAATAAATTCGGCGATGCGGGAAAAACAAGCGGAAGCAAGACATTCTACGGCGCGATCAACGTCTGGCTCCAAAACGGCGCGACGTGGAACAACGAAGCCTGGGGCGCGGTGGAAAAAAATGCCTACGGTGCCGAAAAGTGGGCCGGCAGTCACTTGGCGAAACTCGTCGGCGGAGACAGCGAAGCCAACGCCGGGAATATTTTCCAAAACGATGCCAATCCGATCACGATTGACAATATCAGCGGGTATACGAATGTGTACTATGCACACACCGGAAATGGTGAAGCGGCGAGCGATTACGCGAATGGCGATCTGATCATTCGGAACGCGGCGGAAGGCTCGCAAGTCACGCTGGTCACGGACAGCACCGGCGTCAATTTGAACGACGACGATTCCGTAGACAATGTGCTGAATGCATTGGCCGGAAAATTGTATTATAAAGCTTATCTGAATAATGAAACGAATCTCACGGGACAAGTCAAGATTGCCGACGGCCTCACGTCTTCTTCTCAAACGAAGTGGCTGGGGCAAGTCTTGTATACCGATGGGACGGGCCAGGCCTATTTGGATATCGAAAGCGTCCAGCCGCCGGAACAGACGAGAGATTCCTTCACGGAAGCCATCACGGGCGACAAGGCAACGGACAAGCGCTATACCCGGAGCGGCGTCCGGAAAGCGGACGGCACGTATGTCTTCACAAAGGACAGCACGACGATTACGACCGAAGGGCATGAAATCACCATCAACAAAGGTTGGGGCGGCACTTCCGTCACTGGGAATGCCGCGATTTCCGGAGCCGATGTCGATCACAAAGTGTCCATCGATCTCAAAGGACACGATCTCACCGTCAACACCAAATCTGGGATTACCACGACCGGTATTTCTGCCATCTGGGGCGGCGTCGTCGATGTCAACCATGCCGGCGATATGTCCATTACCGCCGAAAGCACCGGAAGCGGCACGCAGGTGGCAGCCCTCTTCGCCAATCTCGGCGGTACGATCAATATCCACAATGAAGGAAAACTGCTGAAGCTTCGCGCCGCGGGGGTCAGTCCGGCCTATGTCGCTGTCGTTAAGACGATGAACGGCGTCTCGGACGGAATGTCGTCCATCGTGGTCGACGGTCTGGTGGATGTCCTGGCAGACAAGGGAACGACACCCGGAGCCAATGAAGCGCTGAGCGCCGTCGCGTCCAAGATCGAAGTCGGCGGCGGCACCATCAAAGCCGTCAACGGCGCAGCCTATGCCATTCGTGCTTACGGGGAATACAATTCCACCAATCGCGCTACGGTGAATGTGAATGTTGCTAAGGATGCCGACGGAAATATCACGGGTGCCGGTGAAAACAAAGTCGAAATGGAAGGCGATATTTGTTTGGGTGGTGGTATGGACAACGGCGCCAAGGCAGATGTCAGTGTCGGGCTCAATACGGCGGATTCCTCGTGGACCGGAAACGTCATTAAAATGGGGAGCCAAAGCAACCAGGGAACGGTCAATCTTTACATGGGCAATGGCGCGACATGGACGGGCAATAACACAGCTACCAGCACGGTCAATGCGACACTCGACAATGCGACCTGGACGGGATACAGCACGGGTACGGCGA
>CAVEYT010000064.1:0-7495 GCA_963619995.1 Acutalibacteraceae bacterium
CTATGAGACACCCAGAACTAACAGCTAAAAGCTAACAGCTAACAACTATCTCGGGCGTGACGCCCAAAGTCAAACGCGCCGCTCCAAGCTCCAAGCTATCTTGCGCCTGGCGAAACAGCCTAGCACGGTCTGACGTTTGACCGTCTGACGTCTGATGTCTCGATCTCTATGAGACGCCCAGAACTAACAGCTAAAAGCTAACAGCTAACAACTATCTCGGGCGTGACGCCCAAAGCCAATCACACTACTCCAAGCTCACGGCTCCTTCGCTACTCCCGTCCCGTCAAAAGCCGGCGTGAAACATGCATCCGCCGATTCTTTTTGCTGCGTGTATCCCTCCGTGATGCCGAGCGCTTCCATATACGCGCGCGCCTCTTCGTATTCCTCGTCCGTCACGCGGCGATTGATTTCCGGAAACTCTTTTGCGCGGCCCATCGGCGTGTATTGGCGCATGAGGCTGACGAGGACATCGCCCTCTCGAAATGTTTCCGCGATATAATCCAGCACGCCTTTCGTGTTTTCCATCTGCCCCGGCAAGACGAGATGACGAATGAGGACGCCTTTTCGGAGGAGGCCGTCCGCACCGATTTCATACGGGCCCGTCTGGCGAAACATTTGCTCGATCGCGCGCGTCGCCACGTCGAAATAATCCGGCGCATCGCTGTATCGACGAGCGGGATCCTCGAGACTGTATTTCAAATCCGGCAGCCAAATTTGAATTTTCTCACGCAAAAAAGCCACCGTGTGCACGCTTTCGTACCCGCCGCAATTGTAAATGACGGGGACGGGGAGCGATTCCGCGAGGCTTTGAAAAACGGCATGCGAAAAATGCGTGGGCGTCACGAGATCGATATTGTGCGCGCCCTGCCGGATGAGTTCTCTGTAAATTTCGGAAAGCCGGGAAACGGAAATTTCTTGGCCGCGGCGAAGCGCCGAGATTTCATAATTCTGACAATAGACGCACGAAAGCTGGCAGCCGGCGAAAAAGACGGTGCCGGCGCCGCGCGTGCCGCTGATGCACGGCTCTTCATCGTGATGGAGCGCCGCGCGCGAGACGACGGGACGGATGCCGAGGCGACAATAGCCGACCGCGCCCGCCGTTTCCGCCGATTCTTTCCGATGGACGCGGCAGGCGCGCGGGCAAAGATTGCAAAGCATTACAAATCGAGACGCTCGGCAGCTTTCGCCATGAACGTCGCTTCATCGACGAGGAAACGTTCGTGCTCCGCTTCGCCGATCTCGCCCGTTTCGTCCGTCGCGAGAATGCGGAACGAAAGTCGGCGCCCTTCGATTTCCGTCAAGACCGCATGCGCCGTGACGGTGCCGCCGACCGGCGTGGGCGCTTTGTGCGAAAGATGAATGGAAATCCCGACAGACGTCGTCCCTTCGGGGAGCGCGGGCGCGATGGCTTTCACCGCCGCCGCTTCCATGACGGCCGAGAGCACCGGCGTCGCGCACACGTCGACCGTGCCGCTGCCGACCGCCTTCGCCGTATCCGTTTCCGAGACGCGCCGCGAGATGATTCCTGTCATACCGATTGTGAGTTCCATGAGAAACCTCCTTTATTTTTTCTCATTATATCACAGCGGCTATGGTATAATGAGGGAAATTGTGCGAAAAAGGAGAAATGCGGTGGATAAAAAAATGAAACTGGCGGCGCTCGCGGCAGCGGCAGGCTTGGTGATGACGGGTGCGGCGGCGTGGTTTGCCTACGCCGTGGATCGACCGGCGGGGCGAGAAGCTGTCACGCTGACAATTCCGAGAGAAGCGACCGGGACGGAAATCGCAAAGCTCTTGGAAGAAAAAGGCGTCGTCCGGAGCGCGGGACTCTTTCGCGCGGCATTGCGATTGACGGGAGAAACGAGCGCCCTCCAGCAAGGTTACTATCGCTTGACGCAGGGACTCACCGTGCAAGAAGCCATCGAAGCCTTGAAACACGGGCGCGCCGAATCGGCGACCGTCACGATTCCCGAAGGCATGACGATTCACCAAATGGCCGCGCTGTTTCAAAAAGCAAAAATGGCGGGCGCCGCCGATTTTGAAAAGACAGCCGCGACCTATGTGCGCTACGATTACATGAAATCCGAGCCGCCCGCGCCGATTTTGGGCGAAGGATTTCTTTGGGCGGACACCTACGAAATCCCGCTCGATTTCTCGGCCAAAGACATCTGCGATTTGCTGTACGAAAAAACGGACGGCATGCTG
Source organism: Acutalibacteraceae bacterium (assembly GCA_963619995.1). Lineage (GTDB taxonomy): Bacteria > Bacillota > Negativicutes > Veillonellales > Dialisteraceae > UBA1822. The sequence goes on from CAVEYT010000064.1 coordinate 2,206, forward strand.
ACGCCGGCCATCCGCGAAAAAGCAAAACAAAAAAATCTCACGCTCTATCGGCTCATGACCATCGCCTCCCTGGTCGAGCGCGAGGCGCGCCTGCCGGAGGATCAAGTGCCGATTGCCTCCGTCATTTTGACGCGCCTTGCCCGCGGCATGCCGCTCCAGATCGACGCGACGGTGCAGTACGCGCTCGGCAAGACGAAACCGGAGCTCTCCTACGCGGATTTGGAAACGCCGTCGCCGTACAACACCTATCTCCACGAAGGTCTGCCGCCGGGACCGATTGCCGCGCCGGGATTGCCCGCCATCCAAGCCGTGCTCGCCGCCGAGCCGGGCGATTACATCTATTACGTCGCACAAAAAGACGGCCGCCACGTCTTCACGAAAACGCTCGCCGAGCACGAAGCGAAAATCGAGGAGATTTATGGAAATCCGTGACGTGATCGCCGAATTGGAGCAAGAAGCAAAAGAAGAAGGCGTCCCGATCTTGCGAGAAACGGAGCGCGCGATTCTCGTTTCCGCCACCAAAAAAACGCAGCCGAGACGAATTTTGGAAATCGGTACGGGAAACGGATTCTCGACACTTCTTTTAGCGGAAACTTGCCGGGCGACGATGATCGATACGATTGAAATCGATCCGGCGAGACATGCGCGCGCCAAAAAAGCCGCGCAAGACGCCGAATGCGCGGACCGAATTCGATATTTCTTGGGCGACGCCGCCCAAATCATACCGACGCTGTCGTCATCATATGATTTTTTATATTTGGACGGCCCCAAAGGGCAATATCTGCGCCATCTGCGACTCGCCGAGCCGCTCCTCTCCCCACGCGCAACAATTTGTGCCGACAACGTCCTCTTTCGCGGCCTCGTCCGAGGAAACGGCGCGATTCCCCATCGGTATCGCACCATCGTGATGCGCCTCCGCGAATATCTCGCTTATGTGGAGGCAAAAGCCTCGACAAAAGTCTATGAGGAGGGTGACGGAATGGCCGTGTCGGTTTTTCGGGCGCCATAGAAATTGAGACGTCAGACATCAGACGGTCAGACGTCAGACTTTAGCGGTATCGCCTCCGGCGATGATTTTTATAAAAAATGCGGCGGAGCTTTGCATGGCACTCACAGTCGCCTCGCGTCACTACGTTCCCAAGGCTCCTGTTCGTTTGCACAAGGCCGCCACAATGTAAGCCCTCTTCGGGAGAAAAGCGTCCAATAGACGGTTTTCAGTGGCCCCGTAGGAGTCGGGTGATGGTTTCTCTATGTGAATACAAAGCTGGATAGTGGGCTTTGCTAAGCTGTTTTCTCACATAGCGCAACCATCATCCGGCGCTTCGCCGCATTTTAATAATCGTCGCGAAGCGACACCTGCGCTCAATTCTCAATTCTCAAATCTCAATTCTTTCTTGCAAGAGCTAGAAGCTCTGTAGGACAAATCAAGCAAATCACCGTCTGATCGTCTGATTTCTGATGTCTTCATCTCTATGAGACGCCCAAAAACTAACAGCTAATAGCTAACAACTAACAACTATCTTGCGTCTGACACAAAAATCAATTCACCTCACAAGGACACAACCAACATGAAAAAAATTGAACTCCTATCCCCCGCCGGCAATCCGGAAAAATTACGGATGGCCATTCGCTACGGTGCCGATGCCGTGTATTTGGCCGGGAAACGATTCGGCCTTCGCGCGTACGGCGGAAATTTTTCGCCCGCGGAAATGGAAGAGGGCGTTTCCTTTGCGCATCGAAACGGGAAGAAAGTGTACGTCACCGTAAATGTCATTCCGCGAAATGACGACTTGGCGGGGCTTTCCGACTACTTCCGTTTCCTGCAAAATATCGGCGTCGATGCGGCGCTGGTGTCCGATTTGGGCGTGTTTTCCATCGCCAAAGAAGCCGCACCGGCGCTGCCTTTGCATATTTCCACGCAAGCATCTTGCGCGAATTTCCGTGCGGCAGCGGTTTGGAAACATCTCGGTGCCGAGCGAATCGTGCTTGCGCGGGAAGTTTCCATTGCCGAGATGGCGGAAATCCGGCGATGCGTCGATATCGAGCTCGAATATTTCGTGCACGGCGCGATGTGCATTTCCTGGTCGGGGCGCTGCCTTTTGTCGAATTATTTTTCCGACGGCGCGCGCCAATCCAATCGCGGCGAATGCATTCAGGCCTGCCGTTTCCGTTACCGGCTCGTCGAAGAGACCCGGCCCGGCGAATATTGGCCGGTGACCGAGGACGAAAACGGCTCGTACATTTTGAATTCCAAAGATTTGTGCCTCATCGGCGAGATTCCCGCGCTCATCGAGTCGGGCGCGGCGAGCCTCAAAATCGAGGGCCGCATGAAGAGCGTCTACTACGTCGCGGCCGTCACGGCGGCGTATCGCCGAGCGATCGATGCGTATTATGAAAAAGGAAACGCGTGGACGCTCCGGCCGGAATGGGCGGCGGAGCTGGAAACCATCTCCCATCGCCCGTACACAAAAGGCTTCGCCCTCTCGGCCCCCGGAGAGTCGGCGCAGCACTACGCGGCCTCCCAGCCGGAGCAACCGTACGATTTCATCGGCCTCGTCCTCGAATCCGAGGCCCCCGGCACCGTCCTCATCGAGCAACGAAACCGTTTCTTCGCCGGCGAGAAAGTCGAATGCCTCACGCCGTCGGGCGAAGTATTTCCCGTCACGATAGGGAAACTCAAAAACGCGGAAGGCGAAGAAATCCCCTCCGCCCCGCACGCCCAAGAACGCGTGACAATGGAAACGGAGCAAGACATCCCGGCGTACAGCATGCTGCGGAGAAAATCAGTGAACAGTGAGCAGTGAGTAGTGATCAGTTAGCAGTGCTGGTAGCGGCTCCGCCGCAATTTAATAATCGTCGCCGGAGGCGACACCGCTTAAAACTAACAGCTAATAGCTAACAACTAACAACTATCTTGCGCCTGAGAACCAAAGCGAAGCACACCAATTTTACAGAAAAGAGGAACATCCCATGGAACCGGACAGCGTATACATCGAGCTCGATCCCCATGACGTGAATTTTGTGAATCGGATCTTGGAAAGCTACGAATATTTAGGGACGCTAACGACCCTCGACCCGACGCGGGCCCGCTGCTGCATTCACAGCACCGCGGACACAAAAAAAGAAGTCACAGACCTCCTCGGCACCCTGGATGTGCCGATTCGGATTATAACGGAAAAAGATTTAGCACCGTAAGGAGCTTTTGCCCCGTATGAAAAGTGATAAAAATAATTCCGCTGACAGCGCATAAAAAGAGCAGGCATAAAGCACTGCTCTTCTTTTATTTCCTTCGACAATTTTTATGAAATTCAGGCCTCTCCGTGAATCAAAAAATCAATTTGCCGACACACCGCTTCAAATTGCTCATGGATTTCTCTATTGGTAAAACGGACAACCTTTCCGCCGAGAGATTCCAAGTCCGCCGTCCTTTTCGCATCATACGCAGGACCTTTCCCCATAAAATGCTGAGAACCGTCAAGTTCGATAATCAATTTTAACTTGGGACAATAAAAATCGACGATGTAGTCGTCCAATACCGTCTGCCGATGAAACAAAGGACGGCAACCGGACAGATAGTCATGCCAAAGATGCTTCTCTTCCGGCGTCATATTCTTCCTGAGTTCTCTGGCTCTTGCCTTTAAGAGCGCTTTCCTCTCAGCAGTCAGATATCCCATGGCTACCTCCCATAGATGAAATCTACGATATTGATTTGATTATAGCACAAATTTCAAAATGCGGCGAAACTTAAGCAAGCTAGCCCTCTTGGAAAAGGCGACTTCCTCCCGTGTCGCGAAAACTTTCCTCGCTAGCCCTCTTTTCAAAGAGGGTGGCGCGGAGCGCCGGGAGATAGAATGCACCGCAAGGTGCATAACTTCTTGCGAATGCTAAGAATCTCGCTAGGCATAAAAAGTCTTGCTTGCTTCTATGCTGTAGCGCTGAAGTTGTGCCTCTTCGAGGCACTCTATCTTCCGACCCCTTCGGGGCCACCTTCTTTCAAAAGAAGGCTTGCATGCCTAGCCCTCTTTTGAAAGAGGGTGGCGCGAAGCGCCGGGAGATAGAATGCGCCGCTAGGTGCATAACTTCTTGCGAAAGCTGAGAATCTCGCCGGACATAAAAAGTCTTGCTCGCTTCTATGCTGTAGCGCTGAAGTTGTGCCTCTTCGAGGCACTCTATCTTCCGACCCCTTCGGGGCCACCTTCTTTCAAAAGAAGGCTAAAGCGGTGTGCGCTTCGCGCATTTTTTTATAATGCCTTCGGCAAATGGCGCCTTCGGCGAATGGAGTGGCGGCTTCGCCGCATTTTTGAAATCCGCGCAACAAAAAAAGGAAACCCTTTTCAGAGTTTCCTTTTTGACTACGGATTCTAAAATTAGAACTTGTAGTTGAGGGACAGCGTCCAGGAGTTACCATACTCCCCAGCGTCTTCTTTGTTATCAGCTTTTGCACCAAACGCATATTCGCCATGGATATAGGTGTTCTTCGCAACGACGACATCACCGGTAGCGAGCCAGAAATGACCATCATTTTTGAGCAGTGAATCCATCGATTTAACCTGCGTGCCGGTGCCGCCATCATACAGGCCGCCCTTAACTTTGAAGTACGCAAGATCGATGTTGTAGGAGCCTGCTTTCTGGAGATTCTTCGCACCATAGCCGAGGCCGATGGTCCAAATCTTGCCCTTCTGGTTCTCCACAAGATTTTCCTTCGTATCAGCATAATAATCGCCGAACACACGGAAATCATTCACCGGAACAAGGAGGTTCACGCCCCAAATGGCTTTCTTCATGTCATTTGCCGGAGCCAATTTTACGTAATCAACGCCGAGTTTCGCAAATCCGAGATTGCCCTTCGCCTGTACGTAGAAAGTTTCCGACTTCCCAAAGTTAGTAAGTTTCTTCATGCGACCATAGCCGAGAGCCAGGTTGACTTTTTCTCCGAGCGGAGCCGCGAGTTCGATCCCATCGAATTTCTCCGCATAGAGCCAGCCGCCGTCCTGCTGACCGAGGTCGAGTTCATAACGGCCAAGGGTCGCGCCGACTTTGCCGAACTGATGATGGACATAGATACGATCCATGGAGACATTACCATCATCCGCTTTATCCTCGTCATCAAAGTACCCATTCGCTACGAGACGACCATGCACGTAGGTGCTGTCATTGACGGTCGCACGTGCGTTAATGCGGATACGGCCATTGAAGAAGCTCTTCTTATCCGATGCCGCATTGTTATGCTGATAGCGGACACGAGCGTCGCCGGTCCAGACGATGTTGCCGACTTTCTTTTCGAGGTTGC
>CAVEYT010000065.1:0-7317 GCA_963619995.1 Acutalibacteraceae bacterium
TAACCGTTTGCCGTTTACCGTTATCCGTTTACCGGGTGTCACATAGAGATGAAAGCTTGATGAGGCTTGAAGTTGTGCTTCTGTACTTTTCGTTCTTTTCTATGTTTGGCTTTTGGTGGACGGCTTGAAAGGCTTGAGTAATGTGCTTCTGAGTTTCAAGCCTTTAATCCGTCTTCCGTTCACCGTTTACCGTTCGTCACATTCCATGAAAATCTGAAGCGGCTCACGTACGGTTCACGGTCACACGGATAACGGACAGCACCACCTTGTGCTGCCATCAAGCCTTTTCAAGCTTTATCAAGCCCTTTCAAGCCTTTTAACTAAATCAAAGGAGCTACGAAACATGTACACATTTGTTTTGCAGCTCCTTTTTTGTTGCCGATTTTTGGTATAATAAAATGATACAGGAGAGCAAAGGAGGCGAGACGGGATGAGGATGATGAAAAAAATATTTTTTGCGCTATTTCTGATGATGGGCGCGCTTTGTGCGATGACCGCCGCGGCGGAGAATGGGGAAACGGAAAAAGCGGCGGCGTCCGTGACGACGGAAACAAAATCGATACCGGCTTTGGGAGCGGGGCGCGCGGACGGGTATTTCCAAAATACGAGAAAAGTGTTGCTGCTTTCGCCGCGCGGTGCGAATGACTACATCGGACATCGGATGGAAAAAGAATTATCCGCGATTTTTCGCTATCCGTATTACGAAGTCATTTCGGAGGAGGCAGCGGCGCCGGCGGATACGTTGGACGGTGCGGCGAAAGCGAACGGTGCGGATATCGTCGTGCTTCCGATTGTCGTCGAATTCACACAATTTCAGCGTCCCGGGAGCATGCTCTGGGACAGCGATCCCATCGTGCTGACGGCGGCGCGGCTTCGTCTCGATTGGTGGGAGACGGGCATGGATACGCCGCAGATGGCGGAGACGCGTTTCTTTGATCGGAAACCGGAAGGATTTGATACCGATCCGGATCGGATTTTTGATGACATGTGGAAACGGCTGATGAAAAAATTTCCGTATCGCCGGATTCCGACGGATGTCGCAGATACGAGCGCAAAAGGAGCCGCGGCATGAGGGGCGTGCTCGGAATGTTTCTGGCCGCGGCGGTGGCACTTCTCTCCGGCTGCGGGACGCCCACGGTGGACATCGCGGTCGCGACGAAGACTAAGGCGCCGCTCGTGTATACCGCGACGGTCAAGCCGGAGGCGCTGCACAGCTTGCCGGTCATGTCGCAGGTATCGGGTCCCATGCTTTCGCCTCTTCCCCAAGTGGGGACGAAGGTGGCGGCGGGCGATTTGCTGACGGAAATCGATTCGACGGCGTATGATGCGCAAATCGCCGATATCGAAAGCCGTCTGCAGTCCCTTCCGCAGGCCGCATCGTCTGCGCCGGTCGATGACAGCAGCATGGAAGCGTCCTTGCTTCGCCAGGGCATTATCACGCGCGCTGAATACGACAGGCTTCGCGGGAAAAAGAGCGCGGAGGTCGGCTCCTCGGCCGGAAACGAAGCGTTGGAAGTCGCGCTTCGGGCGGCGCAAGCAGCGAGAGACGCGTGCCGGGTGACGGCGCCGATTGACGGCATCGTGGCGGAGGTCTATGAGACGGGAAATACCGTGACGGCCGGCAGGCCGATATTGCTGCTGCGGCAAGATACGCCGGTCACCGCGGAGATCGAAGTCCCCGTTTTCCTTTCGGAGGCGGTGGATCGCGCCAAAGAGGAGCGCACGCTCACGGTGACGATTTCCAATCCGGACCAACAGCAGATTCGCTATGGGGAACTTAAGAAGGAAAGCGAAGAAATCAGCGGCCCGTATTGCCTCTATCGTGTCCAAGTCGACAATCCGGACGGCTCCGTTTCCATCGGAAATCCCTATCAACTTCGCGTCGATACGGGACGGGAAGCGGACGGAATCCTCATCCCGACATCGGCGATTTTGGGCGGCGACACAGTCCAAATTGTCACGGCGGACGGTCTGATCGATATGCGCCGCGTCGTGTGCGGGCCGGAAACGGACGGGAAACGAATCGTGTTCTCCGGAATCGCGGAAGGGGAACGCGTGGTGATGAAGCCTGACGCGTCGCTTACGGTCGGGACGAAAGTGAAAGTTCGCTGATAGACAGTTAGTAGTTAGTAGTTAGTAGTTAGTAGTTAGTAGTTAGCAATTAGCAGTTGAGGTGGCGGCTTCGCCGCATTTTAATAATTGCGCCGAAGGCGCGTACCTGAACTGCTCACTGCTCACTACTCACTGCTAACTTTTGTCACACTAACCGTTTTTCACAGACTTTGGTTAGGGAGAGAGTAGCATGGAGAACGAAATTCAGCTCATTGCGATGGACTTGGACGATACGCTTTTGCGGCGTGACGTGTCCGTGTCCGATTACACGAAGGACGTGCTGCAAAGGGCCAAAGCGCGGGGCGTGCGGCTGGTCGTGGCGACGGGGCGGATGTTTTGCGCGGCGCGGCCTTGGGGGCGGGCGATTGGCGTCGGCGACGTGCCGATGATTGTGTATACGGGCTCCATGGTGGCGCGCTGTGAATCGGGGGAGATTTTGGCCGAGGAAACGCTGCCGTTTCCCCTGGCGTCCGAAATTTTGGATGCGGCGCACCGGGGCGGTTTCTACGTGCAATACTATGTGGATGATGTGCTGTATGTGCCGTATTATTGCGAGAAAACGGAGAAATATGAAAAATCTTGCGGCGTCCGGGCCAAAGTCTTGGGTGAAGATTTCTGGAAACTTTCGGGCGAGCCGATTAAAATTTTGATTTTCGAGGAGGATCCGGCGCGCATCGCGGAGGCGGAACGAACGCTGGTGCCGGCGTTTTCCGAAAGAGCGGGACACGCGAAATCGACGCCGTTTTTCTTGGAATTCAATGCCAAGGGTGCGACAAAGGGGCGGGCGCTGTCCCGTCTGTGCGAGCGGTGGGGCGTTTCCTTGGAGCATACGATGACATTCGGAAACGCGCAGAACGACGTTTCCATGCTGTCTTTGACGCCTTGGAGCTTTGCGGTGGCCAATGCGACGGCCGAGGCGAAAGAAGCGGCACATTTTGAGACGGCCTCCAATGACGAGGACGGGGTGGCAAAGGCGGTGGCAAAATATGTACTCGGAGAATGAAAACGGCGATAGCTTTCGCTTCGCTATCGTGACGGGAATGAGCGGCGCGGGAAAGACGTCGCTTTTGCGGAAACTGGAGGATATCGGCTTTTGCTGCGTCGATAATCTGCCGCCGGCCTTGATTCCCAAATTTGCGGAACTCTGCCGCGCGTCCGCCTCCGGGATGCGGCGCGTCGCCGTCGTGACGGATGTGCGCGGCGGATCTTTCTTCGAAGCACTCCCGCAGGCGCTGGAAGATTTGACGGCGCAGTGCATTCCGCATCACGTGATATTTTTGGAAGCGAGCGACGATGTCCTCGTGCGCCGCTATTCGGAGTCGCGTCGTCGGCATCCTTTGGCGCCGGATCGCCGGGTGGAAGAGGGCATCGAGGAGGAGCGCCGCGTCTTGGCGCCGATTCGCGAATGCGCCGATATCGTCATTGATACGACGGCCGTGCGCGCCGATCATTTGCTCTCCGTCCTGGAAGACCGTTTCCATTGGCGTTCCGAAGCGCCGGAAATGGGCATCAATGTGTTCTCTTTCGGCTACAAATACGGGATTCCGCGCGATGCGGACGTGGTCATCGACGTGCGTTTTCTGCCGAATCCATTTTATGTCAAGAAATACAAGCATTGGTCCGGGCGGACGCCGGAAGTGGCGGCCTACATGGAAGAAGCGCCCGTGACGGAGAAATTTTTGGCGCATTTGTATGATTTCATCGATTTTTCGGCGGCGGAATTTGCCAAGGCCGGAAAAAGTCAATTTACGATTGCCGTGGGCTGCACGGGCGGGCTTCATCGTTCTGTCTTCGTGACGGAGAAATTGGGTGCGCATCTTCGCGCGGCGCATGGAGAGGTCAATGTGGAGCATCGCGATTTGCGACGGAATCATGTCGAGCGCGACGGGGAGGCACAATGAAAAATTGGTGGCGATGGCTGTATCCCGGCCTTTGCATCAAGCGATGGATGCTGCTCTTTTCCGTCGGCATTTTGCTGGGCGGCTTTGGCGTGACGCTCATTTTGAATTATCGCTTCGTCGGGGTGGCGGAAGAATGGGTGTTTCGCCTGATTTACGAGCTCACCGGGCGCTACAATTTGTTTTTACCGGCGCTGGCGGGCGGCGTTTTTGTCGTGCTGGGGGCGGCCTGCATTCTGTACGCCCTGCGGCGTCTGGGGAAACGGTTTCTTTCGCTCTTGGCCCCGGAGGAAACGAATGCGTCCGAGCAGATGCTCTCGCGCGTGTTGCTGTCCAAAGGCCCGCGTATCACGGCGATTGGCGGCGGGCACGGATTGTCGAATTTGCTTCGCGGGCTCAAAACGAAATCGTCCAATCTGACGGCGATTGTGACGGTAGCCGACGACGGCGGCTCTTCGGGACGCCTGCGGGACGAAATGGGCATCATTGCGCCGGGCGATTTGCGAAATTGTCTCGTCGCGCTGGCCGATAAAGAATCGCTTCTGGAAGAATCCTTTCAGTATCGCTTCGGCGGGAAGGGCGAGCTTTCCGGGCATAGTCTTGGAAACTTATTCATTGCGGCTTTGATCGATGAATTCGGAAGCGCGGAAAACGGGCTTTTGGCGGCGAGTAAGATTTTGAATATCCGCGGTCGCGTCATTCCGGCGACGACGGAGCGCGTCACGCTTTGCGCGCTGATGGAAGACGGGCGCATCGTGGCGGGTGAGACGGAAATCGCGGAATACCCGGCGAAAATTTGCAAGATGTCCACCATTCCGGAGACGGTGACGGGCGAGCCTGACGCGGCGAAAGCCATTTCGGAGGCCGATTTGGTCATTTTGGGGCCGGGAAGTCTTTACACGAGCGTCCTGCCGAATTTGCTGGTGCCGGAAATCGCCGAAGCGCTGCGGGAAACGAAAGCGCCCTGCGTTTATATTTGCAATGTCATGACGCAGCCGGGAGAAACGGACGGTTTCACGGCCGCCGATCATCTGGAAGCGCTCATTCGCCATGTGGGGGACGGCATCATCGATTTTGTTTTGGTCAATACGGAGACACCGTCCGAAGAGACGCTGGAACGGTATCGGGCAGCGGGGGCAGCGCCCGTTTCCATCGATGCCGAGCGGGTTCGCGCGATGGGGATCCAAGTCGTGGCCGCGCCGCTTTTGGGCGAAGCCAAGGGCGCCGTGCACGATTCGGCGCTTCTTGCCGCCGAGCTCATTCGCCTCAAAAATGTGCTGAATGCCAAGATTTCTCCGGAAGTTTTGGATGCGTATCTCGAAAGGGGTGCCTGATGTCGTTTACGGAAACAGTGAAAAGCGAGCTGGCGCGTCTCTTGCGGGAAACGAAAGAGGAACGGGCCGCCGAGCTTTTGGCGCTGCTGCGGATGAACGGCTCGGTCGTGACCGGCGGAGGCGGCGCGTGGGGCGTGGAATTTTCGACGGCCAATAACGCCGTGGCGCGTCGCGTGCTCCAAGTCATGAAGCGCGATTTCAGCCTCATGCCGTCCGTCATGGTCCGACAGGGACGAAAACTTCGCAAGAAAAACGTCTATCAAGTCCAGGTGCCGCCCGGCAGCGCGGGGACAGCGTTTCTCCAAGAGATTGGATTTCATCCCATGGGATTTTCGGATGATACCGGCCTTTGCCGGACGCAGGAGGCGCGCCGTGCGTATCTGGCCGGTGCGTTTCTGGGCGGCGGGACCATCAATCGACCGCAAGGCGATTACCATCTGGAAATGGTGACACAGTCCTATCGCTTCGCCGAAGATATCATGGCGATGATGAAATCGTTTCATTTGCAGCCCAAATGGACGGATCGGAAAAGCGGCTACATCGTCTATGTGAAAGAAGGCGATTCCGTCGCCCGGTTTCTCCAAATCATCGGCGCCGTCCAATGCTACATGGAATTTGAGACCGTGCGCGTGACGAAAGATGTCCGCAACAAAGTGAATCGCCAGACGAATTGCGACATGGCCAACGAGAAAAAATCCTTGGCGGCCCGAGAGCGGCAAATGGCGCAAATCAAAGCCGTGCGTGCCGCCTACGATCCCGCGCGGCTCCCCCCATCCATTTTGGAAACGATGGCGCTTCGGGAAGAAAATCCGTATGAGACCTTGGCGGAGCTTTCGGAAATCAGCGGCATTTCCAAATCCGGCTTGGCGCATCGGTTTCAAAAATTGGCGCAGCTGGCGGAAGAGGCGGAGAATTTTTGACGGAAAGGAAAATCGTTTCATGAAATTCATTCAGTTTCAGATTGGCGACGTGGTGCAAATGAAGAAACCGCATCCCTGCGGCTCGCAGGAATGGGAAGTCATGCAGCTCGGAAGCGATATGCGTGTGAAATGTCGCGGCTGCGGGCGTATCGTCCTCATCGCGCGGCCGAAATTTTTGAAAGGCGCCAAAAAAGTTTTGAATCGCGATGTGGAAACGGATACGCCGGATATTGTGGCCAGAAGCGAAGAATCGACAATACACGAATGAGGCTGTTTCCGGTATTTCCCCTATAGACAAATGATTTTCAAGCTGGTATAATGACCTCGTGCAATGGCTCATGTGACCGTGCTGTATCAAGAAATATGTTGACAAGGCGAAGGGAATGGGATACAATATCTTCCGTCGCTTGCCGGCATAGCTCAGTTGGTAGAGCAACTGATTTGTAATCAGTAGGTCGTAGGTTCGAGTCCTATTGCCGGCTCCAATATGGACGGATTCCCGAGTGGTTAAAGGGAGCAGACTGTAAATCTGCCGCCGATGGCTTCGTAGGTTCGAATCCTACTCCGTCCACCATTATCGCGGGGTGGAGCAGTTGGTAGCTCGTCGGGCTCATAACCCGAAGGCCGCAGGTTCAAGTCCTGCCCCCGCAACCAATGCTGATATAGCTCAGTCGGTAGAGCGTATCCTTGGTAAGGATAAGGTCACCAGTTCAATCCTGGTTATCAGCTCCATGGCGGCTTAGCTCAGTTGGCTAGAGCAAGCGGTTCATACCCGCTGTGTCCGGAGTTCAAATCTCTGAGCCGCCACCACGCCAACGAAAAGGATTTCCCAAGCGGAAGTCCTTTTTTGTTTTGGGAAACGGGGAAACGGTTTGAGAAACGCGGAAACCGTTTTGCGAAACGGGGAAATTTGATTCTTGTCACTGGCGAATTTTGCGGGTATAATACGGGAAGCGAATTTTTGCAAGAAATTTTTTCTTTTTTGAACGGAGGAAAAGAAATGGCAAAAGCACATTACGAAAGAACCAAGCCGCATGTCAACATCGGCACCAT
>CAVEYT010000066.1:0-7152 GCA_963619995.1 Acutalibacteraceae bacterium
TTTGCAAAAAAGGCGGAAGTTGTGGTAATATGAGCCGTTATTTTGTGGTAAAATAATAAAATGTGACGGTTGTGAAAATTGTTTCTGAAATTTGTTTCTTGCAAAGGAAACGGATGTAAAAGTGGTGGGAAGGAGAAATGATATGATGGGGAAGTTTGGGGTCAGAAAAAATAAAATAGCGAAAGTGGCGGCGATATTGGCTGCTATGGGCTGCAGCTGGGGGATGCCGGTTGAGGTTGACGCTCTTTATCTTGATAGATATTTGGGGCGTTTTAATTGGAATAATCGTTACGATTATGCGGAACCCATTTTAATTAGACCTATTTCCAAGATAGTCTACCATCTTGAAGCCTTCGAACCCTATAATGAGCCTGAATCCGGTGGGAAAGTCGCGGAAAAATTCGTTGTTAAGCCCTTGAATCGGTACGCACTATATAGGCTGGAAGTGGTTTTTGCAGATGGACATCAAATACATACAATCTATGAGAATAGGCCTGAAGACGAACGTATCTTTGATCATACGCGGACGCGAGTGGCGGAAGGGCCCGAGGCAAAAATTAAATTTATCAGAACGGATAAACTCTGCATCACATCGGAGCGAGCGCAATGGTCACAATGGACACCTAATGTCATATATACGGTGAATTATTCGCTCGGTACGTCTTCTTGCAACTATCTATTTGACGATGCGGGTATCACGTGGAAAGCGGGGGAGGACCTTGTCAAATTGAATGAAAAATTCGATTTCGGGTATACCGCCCTTTCCACGGATCTCGATTCTTTGAAAATCAAAAATCCGGAAGATCTCGTGGAATGGACGAGAATGAATCTCGTCAATGACAGTGGATATTATGACTACACCACATTTTACGATAAGGTGAAACCGAGTCTCTTCAAAACTACAAATTATGAATACACATGCCATCCGACTGCGTCGATTACAGCCTCCGGCGTAGCTAAAATGGGGACCGGTATCACGACATCCAATGGAAATAACCTATTGAAATTGACCGTGCATAAGAATACGCTAAAGACGCTGGATGTGGATTTGGCAAAGATCGGAAACGGCGGGGATGCTTGGAATCCGAAGGAGAACGAGGCGCTTTATACCTGGCCCCAAACGGAAACCTTCTCGTTTCCGGATTATTCGCTAGAGCCTCTGACGGTCACCGTCAAGGACGGAGCCATCGCTGGCGGAACCACCGATGAAACTTACAAAGCCGGGGCCACGATGACGCTGCTGAATTTTTGGGGATCGTATACCAATCAAATCGTCACGAAATATGATGATGGATATGAAGTCGTGACTGTGCCCGACTCAGGCGTGAATCTGAATTCCGTCAGTTATACCGATACTTCTGGCGGCGGTGTGACGGTGAGCGGCAAGCACAGTGATACCTTGTGGGTAAAAAAGGAAGACAACAATCGGTATTATCTGAAATACACCATCGGGAACAAAAACATCTATGGCGTGGGCTCGTCTGCTTCCGGCATCGATCTGTCGAATACGAACGGCGGCTTTGTGGCGGACAGCGGATATACGATTGGAAAAGAAATCACGCTGGATCTTGGCAGTACGACATTCACCAATATGCTTAATGCCGGGAACTATACACTGCTGGATTTGACCGGTGCGACGTGGGAGAGCGGCGGGAAACTTTCTGTCAAAAAGGACGGCACGACTTCTGGCGCTGCGTCCATTGTGAGCGATGAATACACGGTGGTCCCGGAGACGAATGGCGTCACGGCTTTCGGAACGAAGGAGATCACCTTCAAGGTGGACGACAGCGGGAAAAAGATCGACGTGTCCGCCTCTGAGGGAAAGGTTTCCAAGATTCAACTGGGTACCTATGACGTGACGAAATCGGATTCGGCACCGACCATCGGAAACTTGGCGGAAAATGGCACCATCGACGACTCGAAATTTTCCCTGACCGGCATTTCGTCATTGGAAGATGCGGCCAAATACACGGCGGCTCTGACACTGGCGAAAGCGAAAGAGGGCGAGACCTATGATTTCTCAAAATGGACGGGCCATACGACCGATGAGAAAAAATATACGGTCTACGATAAAGACGGTATCACCGGGACCATGGCCGGGAATTTGGATACGACGAGCGGAAATATCCAATTCCAAGCGGACGGGCTCCGGTCCATCGCCTATGGCACCATCGAGGATGCGTCGAAGGCGGCCGTGACGCTGGACGGCGGAAAGCTGGGGAGCGTAGATCTGACGAATCTCGCCTTCTCCAAGGCGGAAACCGGGACGGTGAAGCTTTTGGATGCGAAAAATCTTTCGGGCGATGTCAGCCTGGAGACCGGGGACAAATGGACGAAAAATACGCAGACCATCGGAGACACCACCACGTATCATTCCGCATGGACGAAGGAAGGCGATGACGTAACCGCCGCCGGTATGACGCTTTCGCTGAATCGGGCGGATCAGCTCGCGGCGACGAAAACGGAAACGGACGGAAAATATAATTTGGCCGTGGACTACACGACAAATAAGGGCTTTGCCACCGGATTTTCCATCGGAAACGGCATCACGTGGACAAAGGACGGCGAAGGGCTCAAGCTTGCGGAACATTATGATTTCTCCAATCTGGCGGATGGCGCCATTTCTTTTGATGCGAGCAATCCCTATGTGCTCATTGCCAATCCCGATCAGGTCGGCATCGGGGATACCATGACATTCTTCAATGCCGGAGATTATATGACAAAGGCGGAATGGGATTCCAAAGTCAAAATCGAGAATGCGACCGGAGGCAGCACGCCGTATACGGAGCAGCACGGCGCCGTGACGGCGGAAGGGAAGGTCGAGCTGAAAGTCGAAAAAAATGACACCGCGCATACCGTCACCGGCACGATTTCCGATGAGTATCTGAGCGGCGTGGCGATTGATCTGTCCAAGATAGGAAACGAAGAAGCGACCGATCAAAGCAAATGGGAAAATAAGAAGACGCTGTATAGCCAAACGGCCAGCACGCAGGATTACGGCGATGGTACGAAGACGACCACGGTCAATGTGTCCGGCAATCTTTTCGGAGGCACCACGGATGAGAGCGTGAAGACCGGGGAATCCATGACGCTGCTTCATATCAAAGGGACAAATGCGGGCGTTTCCGGAAATATCAAACTCAATGATACGTCGACGAAAACGGTTGATTTTAGAGATACGGCTGCCAATGGCATCGTCGCGACGGGCAGTCATACAGATACGCTCAAAAGCAGCGTGTCTGGAAATGAAGGGCAAGGCACCTATAAGCTCACCTATACCGTCGGCAAGAAAACGGTCACCGGCATCACCGGGGTGCACCTCGACTTGACGAAGGGGGCATTGACTGCTTTCACAGGAGACACGCAGCAATACACACTGGGAGAGAAAAATGTCGATGTCGATGTGAGCCAGCTTTTTATCGACAAGGTCGGCGATATGACGGAGCCAACCGCAATCATCAATTTCAAAGGCGATGAAGCCGATGGAAAATTCGTGCTATCCGGCGGTACAAAAAATGATGATGGAACGATGACAAGCTCCATTACCTACACTGAAGCAGAGGCAGTGAATGGCGTAAAAGTCGAAGGCCACGAAAAGAACACTTACTCCACTGGCGATAAAGGGAAATCCGTCTACTTGAATGCCATAGAGAAGGATGTCAACAAAGTCACCATCGGTACAGTAGATCTCTCCGACAACGCCACCCGCCGCAGCTTTGATAATCTCGCGGCAACGGGCGAGATCGATGTCAGCGGGGCCAAGTATTCCGCAAACAAAAAGATTGCCGATGTCGCAGGGAAAACAATCCAAGTCGTCGGTGCGACGGGGAAGTATACATTCAAGAATTGGACCGAAGAGTTGGCGTCGCGTACTTTTGTAAAGGTGAATCAGGAAACCGGGATTAGCGCGGTGGTGAATGCGAACTACGATACTACGGACGGAAATATCAATCTCAAGACCCAAGGCTTGGAATCCCTGACATTCGGAAGCGGTATTGCATGGAGCAAGGATACCACGGCCGTGTCCCTTTCCGGGCAGCAGGTGGAAGAACTTTATTTCACGGACGTTTCCTTTGCTGATTCGGACAAAAAGAAAAACGAAACGATGCGTCTTTTGAGTGCGAAAGATATGGATTTCCATCCTCAATGCAGAGTTGTGTCGGAAACCGATTGGACAGAAAGAGCGGACAATGAGACGACCTATTACGACCAAAAGACCCGCACCCATGTCGCGGAGGATGATCTCACCGGCCATGGCATCACGGTCACGGTCGAACGCGGCGATCAGATCGTCCTGACGAGGACGGAGACCGAAGACGGGAAGAAGAATCTCACGCTGGATTACACACGCGGCAAGGGCTATGTGACGGGGATGACGATTGCCGATGCCGGTATCACGTGGGAGAACGGGAAGACGGCCATCAAGCTTGCCGAAGATTATGATTTCTCCGCTTTGGCTGATGACGGTATCAAATTCGACGGCAGCACCATGCAATTTTCCAACGCAGACAAGATTTCCATCGGTGATACGATGACATTCTTTGATGCGGACGGTTATATGTCCAAAACGGATTGGGAAAAGAAAGTCAGCGTGACGAATTTCCCGCTGTCCGAGATGGTATACAGCGACGTGCAGCAAGCCGTGACCGTCAGCGGGAGTGTCAATATGGAAGTGACGAAGACCGATGGCGGGAGCGATATGAAAGTCAATGCCAAGGTGACCGACACTTACCTGAGCGACATCACCGTGGATCTTTCCAAGATTGGAAATGAAGAAACCGCAGAGAAAAGTAAATGGGAAGCAAAAGGCACGATCTATAGCAATACAGATAACAGCCAGGATTATGGCGCTGACAATAAGAAGACCTCCGTCAATATTTCCGGCAGTCTTTTCGGCGGCACGACGAATGAGAGCGTGAAAACTAATGACACGATGACGCTGGTGCATATCGAAGGGAAGAATGCCGGTGTGGACGGAAATCTTACGAAATATGAGAATGATGAGAGAACGGTTCAATTTTCCGATACCGCTGACAATGGCCTTGTCGCGACGGGCAGCCATGTGGATACGCTCCAAAGCACTGTGAAATCGGCCAATGATGCAACGGATTCGACAAAGGGCAGCTATAATCTCACCTATACCGTCGGGACGAAAATGATTGACGGCATCACCGCCACTAGCATCGATTTGTCGAAAGACGCTTTCACCGCAGGGGGTCAATATACACTTTCCGGCGATATCGCCATCGATGTGAGCGATGTCAAAGTCAAATATCTTTATGGCCGCGTGCAGAAGGATATCCTTGATTTCTCCGGCGACACGAGCGGAAGCATCACGCTCAAAGATGCCGATGCATCCGGCCGGGTGACGAGCACCGTTTCCTATGCGGAAGAAGAGGAAACGAACGGCATTCGCGCTGAAGGCACCCAGAGCCGCACATTCGCCGCGGAAGGGAATAAAGTTTCTGTCGACCTCACCCAGGAAGTGAACAAAATATATGTCGGCATGGTCGATTACGCAAAGGAACGTCGCAGCTTTGATGATCTTGCAGAAACAGGCACCGTTTCTACGAGTGGCTTTGCCATTTTGGACAATTTAGCGCTGACGGATGATCTAGGGAAGAGCTTCACGCTGGCCACCGTTTCAAATGGAAATACGTTCTCCGGCTGGACGCTTCCCACGGAGAAAGAAGACGTCTACGTCCGCCAGGAAACGGGCGTCGTCGGCATCATGGAAGGTCAATACAAAGTCGGTGAAAGCGGTGAGGATACCGGCAATCTCATGATGGAGATGGGAGGTATCAAATCCATTTATTTCGCGGACGGTGTGAAATGGAGAAATGACAGCGCCGTGCTCGACTTTACCGGGACGAGCGTGGATTTTACCGGAAAAGAAATCGATGCGTCCAAAATTTCTTTTGACGCGACCAGCGTGGAGAGCCTTGTGAAGACGGACGGCGCGTGCCGGATGGTCCTCATCAATACCGATGCGGAAAATCATCTGGACAAGGCGAATATCACGAATAACGAGAATATCGACATGACGATTGCCGATACGATTAGTTTCAAAGGACAGACGAGACTCTCCGCCGATAAGCTGCAATTTGTCGCGGACATGTGGAGAGGCAGCGGCACGGCGACCGATGCGGCTCACCGCCACGTCATGGCCCAAGCGGCGGGGATGCAGGCAATCGTCAACGGAAACGTGGAGACGGCCGACAGCATTTCCGGAGCGCTTTCTCATTTCCGTGCCGATGACGTCAAAGGAAATTCCATGATCTTTGCGCGTGTCGGCGGCAGCAGTACGACGACGCAGACCGGAAGTCATATTTCCGAAAATCTTTGGAATGTGAATGTCGGCGTGGCGATGCGGAAAGGCGCGGCCAATGGTGCGCACAGCGACTACGGGCTCTATTATGAGGGCGGGACCGGAAACTACAGCACGCACGATGCCGGTGAAGGTGTCGCGCCGGCGTCCGGCGATCTCACGCATCACGGCGTCGGTTTCCTTTTCCGCCGCGAAAACAAAAATGCCGTCTACGGAGAAGCCGGTTTCCATATCGGGCGCATCAGCAATGAAAACAGCGCTCTCGGCCTGGACAATTCCGCGACGTACTACGGCCTCCACCTGGGCGCCGGAAAAATCATCCGGACAAGCGACAAAGATTCCTGGGATCTGTACACCAAATTCTACTGGAATCGCACCGGCGGCATGGATTATCGGAACAGCGCCGTGACGGACATTCATCTCGACGCCGTCACGAGCAAGCTCCTCCGCATCGGCGGACGCTATAGCCACCAAGTCGAAAAGAATTGGTCGTTCTACACGGGCGCGGCTCTCTCCTATGAATTCGGAGGCAGCGCGGACGGCACCGCGGGCATCGTGAACGGAGATTCCGCCGCCATCCGCACGGCCACGACGAAGGGCGCCGGCGCCGTCTTGGAACTCGGTTTCCGGAAAGAAGCCGCGAAAGGAAGTCCGTGGGAAATCGATCTGGGGATCAAGGGATACATGGGACGGCAAAAGGGGTTCGGAGGAAATATCGGAATCAATTATCATTTCTGATTCATTTGTGTGTATCGAAAAAGCAGCGAGACGTTTTGGTCTTGCTGCTTTTTTTGTGTGCTAAACTTTTGAACGCAGGCGCAAGA
>CAVEYT010000067.1:0-7130 GCA_963619995.1 Acutalibacteraceae bacterium
GAGAGGGTGGCGCGAAGCGCCGGGTGATGGGACGCGTAATGCGAAGATTGTCGCGGAGCGACACCGCTGGAAGCCTTCTTCAGGAGGCGAGCTTCCGGTGGACGGCCAGTGCCCCGAAGGGGCGGATGATGGTTCCTCTATGTGGAGATAAAGTTGAACGGTGGGCTTTGTTAAGCTGTTTTTTTACATAGAGCGGCCATCATCCGGCGCTACCGCGCCACCTTCTTCCAGAAGAAGGCTTGAGTTGAACGCGCTTCGCGCATTTGTTATACGCGCCTCCGGCGCAAATAAAAAATCGTCGCCGAGCTTTGCATGGCACTCACAGTCGCCTCGCGTCTCTACGTTCCTAAGGCTCCTGTTCGTTTGCACAAGGCGACACCTGCGCTCAATTCTCAATTCTCAAATCTCAATTCTTTCATGCAAGAGCCAGAAGCAGTGTGCGACAACCAAAGCAAAGAATCGTCAGACGGCTGATCGTCTGACGTCTCAATCTCTATGTGCCACCAAAAAAACTAACAGCTAGCAGCTAACAACTAACAACTATCTTGCGCCTGAGGCCAAAAGGAATTGGCCACACATAGCCTCATTCCGCCGAAGACACAAAAGAACTTTTTGTTATTCATAAAAAACCACTTGCATTTTTGGAATCATAGGAGTATACTTCCCACAACATCAATTTCACATTTGCGAAAAAGAGCTCGCCGGACTTGGCGGGCTTTTTTGGCAAGAAGGGGTGAAGAGGCCGTTTCCTCATGGAGGGGAAGCGGCTTTTTTGATTGAGAAAGGGGTTTCTTCACATGTTTCGATTATTGAGTTTCGTATCGATTTCGGCTCTGGCGCCGCTTTCGGTCTTCGCCGCCGAGGATGCGTCGGCGCTGTCGGCGGGCGACATGGCCTACGTGGCTTTTGCGACGCTCTTGGTGCTTTTGATGACGCCGGCGGTCGGGCTTTTCTACGGCGGACTCGTGCGGCGGAAGAACACCATCAATACGATGATGATGTCCTTCATCTGCCTCGCCATTTTCACGGTGCAATGGTATCTTTTCGGCTACTCGCTGGCGTTCGGGACGGACATCGCGGGCGTGATTGGCGGCGGCGATAAATTGCTGCTGCACGGCGTGGGGCTCGCGGCCGATCCGGAATATTCGGAAACGATTCCCGCGATTCTCTTCTGCATGTTTCAAATGGCCTTCGCCATCCTGACCCCGGCGATTGTCTCCGGCGGCATCGTCGAGCGCACGCGTTTCCCCGCTTGGTGCCTTTTCATTTTCCTCTGGGGGACGCTCGTCTACGACCCGATGTGCCACATGGTCTGGGGCGTCGGCGGTTTTATCCGGGAAATGGGAGGCCTCGACTTTGCCGGCGGGACCGTCATTCACATCACGTCCGGTTTCTCCGCGCTGACGGCGGCGATTCTGATCGGGCGGCGCCGCGATTTCGGCACGGCGTCCATCCACCCGCACAACATTCCCTACGTCATCATCGGCGCGACGCTTCTTTGGCTCGGCTGGTTCGGTTTCAATTCCGGCGCGGGGCTCACGGCGTCCGACGTCATGGCGCAGGC
The DNA here is from genome assembly GCA_963619995.1 of Acutalibacteraceae bacterium. Taxonomy (GTDB): domain Bacteria; phylum Bacillota; class Negativicutes; order Veillonellales; family Dialisteraceae; genus UBA1822. The sequence continues at coordinate 1,565 of CAVEYT010000067.1, forward strand.
GCTCGGAAACACGGGCATCGCGTCCTGCACGGCCGGTCTCGTCTGGGCCGTCTTGGAGAAATGGCAACACAATAAAGTGACGACCGTCGGTTTCATGACGGGCATCATCGCGGGCCTCGTCGGGATTACCCCGGCGGCCGGTTTCGTCGATAGCGACGCGGCGTTTTTCATCGGCCTTTCGACGCCTGTCGTTTCCTATATCATGATCACGTACGTGAAAGAGAAATTCGCGTATGACGACTCGCTCGATGTCTTCGGCTGCCACGGGATGGGCGGCGTCTGGGGCGCGCTCATGACGGGCGTCTTCTGCACGACGGCGGTCAATCCCGCCGGGGCGGACGGCGTCTTGGCCGGAAACGCGGCGCAAATGATCCCGCAAATCACCGGCATCCTCGTCGCGATGGCGATCGCCGTCGTCGTCACGACGATCTTAGTGAAACTCGTCGGCGCAATCATGCCCCTTCGCGCGACAACCTCGGAAGAAGCCCAAGGCCTCGACCTCCTGGAACACGGCGAGCGGGCGTATAATAAAATATGAGGGATGGGTGCGCGATTGGCGATTGGCGCACATAGAGGTCGAGACGTCAGACATCAGATAGTCAGACGTCAGATTGCCACATTGTCGTGATTGTTTTTTTGCTCATTGAACTCCGGAAGTTAGAAATCAGGTAGTCAGACGTCAGATTGAAAGTGGAAGCGGCTTCGTCGCAATTTATAAAAATTGTCGCCGTGAGCGACATTTGCATCACGCACTGTATTGGGCCTGATGGAAAAGCTAAGCATGCGCGCGACAGTCTGACGTCTGAAGTCTGATCGTCTGACGTCTCTATCTCTGTGAGACGCGCAAAGCTGAGCAGAAATATTGTGTCCTCTTTGAAAGGAGATTGCATATCCATGGAAGAACGGAAAATTTATAAAGTCGAGGCGATGATTCGCCCGGAGAAATTGGATGAACTCAAAGAAGCCCTCTACGCGATTGGCGTCACGGGCATCACCGTCTCGGATGTCTACGGCTGCGGCCTCACGCACGGCCAGACCGAGCTTTTCCGCGGCCGCGTGCTCACGGTGAATCTGATGCCCAAGACAAAGATTGAGATCGTCATCTACGAGACCCCTCTCGATCTGCTGATTGACACGATTCGGAGAGTTTGCTGCACAGGAAACGTGGGTGACGGCAAAATTTTCATCTCCGAACTGGTGAACGCCGTCAAAATCCGCACGGGAGAATCCGGCGGCGCGGCGATTATCGACGATAAAGCTTGAAACAGTTAGTAGTTAGCAGTTAGCAGTTAGCAGTGCAGGTACGCGGCCTTCGGCCGCATTTATAAAATCGTCGCCGTAAGGCGACACCTGAACTTCTAACTACTCACTACTAACTGCTAACTATCTTGCGCCTGACAAAAAGCCAAGCAGTCACACTCCACCTTCACATATACAATTCCGGCTTCCGATCCCGGAAGACATTGATCGTTTCCCGGATTTCCTGCAAGACAGTGAGATCGATCTCGCCAATCTGCACCGTTTCCTCTTCCGGCAGATGCAAAATTTCGTCGCCCCAGGGAGAGAGGAGGAGCGAGTTTCCCGCGTATTTCGTTTTGCCCGCGTAGCCGCTTTCATTCACCGCGCAGAGGAACATTTGGTTTTCAATTGCGCGCGCCTTATTGAGCACGTCCCAGTGGTAGCCGCGCACGAGCGGCCAGGCGGCGGGGAGGAAGAAAAGGTCGACGCCGGAGAGCGCCTCTTTGCGGATGAGCTCGCAGAAACGGACGTCGTAGCAAATGGCAAGCGAGCACGGGACGTCGTCCAAGAGGAAACGGACGGTCTTCGTGCCCCCGCGGAAATGTTTCTCCTCGCCGACGGGCGTGAACGCGTGCATTTTGTCATACGTCGCGATGAGCGCGCCGCTCCGGTCGAAGACGTGCGCGCGATTGAAAAGTTCGCCGCCTTCGCGGACGGACACGGAGCCCGCGACGATATTCACGCCGTATTTTCGCGCAATCTCGCCGCAAAGGGAAATCGTCTCGCGCCCGTCTTCGTCAGACGCGGCCACCAGCGCTTCGTGCGGATGGGGCAGAAATCCCGTATTCCAAATCTCCGGCAGGACGAGAATATCCGGTGCGGCCGCATCCTCGGCGGCGCGCGAAAGAAGCTCCTTTGCATGCGCAAAATTTTTCGCCGGCTCGCCGAGCGCGACGTCCATCTGAATCAGTGCGATTTTCTTTTTCATATCTTTCCTCTTTCGTCGCCTCATGGGCGATATTTTTTTGCCGACAACTCGGCGGATTTTTGGAAACATTATAACACAGGAAATTCTATACCCGTTGTCCGTTATCCGTTCACCGTTTACCGTTTACCGTCCGTCACATAGCATGACAAACAAAGCTACTCACGCACGGTTCACGGTTCACGGTCGACGGGTGACGGTTATCCGTTGTCCGTTCACCGTCTACCGTTCGTCACATCCGAAGAGTTCCATGGAAATTCCGCCCGGTTCACGGGAAACGGTTATCCGCTTCCTATTGACAAGAAATATATATCGTGATATATATTTCTCAGGAGGTGATACAGATGGAATTGGCAAAGATTTTTGAGAATGGAAGAAGTCAGGCGGTGCGGCTACCGAAAAAATATCGGTTTCAAACGGAAGAAGTTGTCGTGCAGCAACTGGGGGATGCGGTGATTTTGGTGCCGAAAGATTCGCTCTGGCAGACGTTTCTGGATGGGCTGGCGGGATTCAGCAGCGATATGTTTTTGGACGGCAGAGAGCAGGGAACGCCGGAAGAGAGGGCTGACTTGTGATGTATATGCTGGATACGAATATTTGTATCTACGCCATCAAGAATAAACCGGCGCGGGTATTGGATCGATTGAAACGGGAAATGGAGCACGGGCTCTGTATTTCTTCCATTACGCTGGCGGAGCTGGAGTACGGTGTGCGACATAGTGCGCATGTCGCGCAAAATGAGCAGGCGCTTTTGCGTTTTTTGGTCATTTTGTCGGTCTTGCCATTTTCCGCGGTGGCGGCCTCGGAGTACGGGGAAATCCGAAACTGCCTCGCACGGCAGGGGACGCCGATAGGCTCTCTGGACATGCTCATCGCCGCGCACGCCCGCGCGGAGGACTTGGTCTTGGTGACAAACAATGTTCGTGAATTTGAGCGGGTGCCGGGCTTGAAATTGGAAAATTGGGCGGAATGAAAGAGAATTGAGAATGGAGGGGCGCGGCGGTCGCGTCTCTTTTCTTTTGCGGCAGGCGCAAGATAGCCGGGAGCTTGGAGCCGGGAGCGGCGTGCTTGGCCTTTTGTGTTCATAGAGATTGAGACGTCTGATCGTCTGACCGTCTGACGTCTCGATCTCCATGAGACGCAAAAAACTAAAAGCTAACAGCTAGCAACTAATAACTATCTTGCTCCTGCCACAAAAAGCCGAGCACCTCTCCGAAAATTTCCACTAAAAAAGCACCCTCACATGTAGCGAGAGTGCTTTTTGTTTCAAATATTAAAGAGCGATGCGAATTACATCATGCCGCCCATACCGCCCATGCCACCTGCGGGCATTTGCGGCGCGGCTGCTTTATCTTCCGGCGCGTCGCCGACGATCGCTTCCGTCGTGAGGACGAGAGCGGCGATGGAGGCGGCGTTTTGGAGAGCCGTGCGCGTGACTTTCGCCGGATCGACGATACCGGCTTTGATCATGTCTTCATACGTATCCGTCGCAGCGTTGTAGCCGATGCCCTTGCCCGCTTCCTTCACCTTGGAAGCGACGATGGAGCCTTCGGTGCCGGCGTTGTCCGCGATCTGACGGACCGGTGCTTCGATGGCGTGGCGGACGAGATTGATGCCCGTCATGACATCGCCTTCGCCCTTGAGGTCGTCGAGCTTGGACTGGATATCGATGAGCGCGGTGCCGCCGCCGGAAACGATGCCTTCTTCCACGGCTGCGCGCGTCGCATTGAGAGCGTCTTCGATGCGGAGGCGTTTGTCTTTCATTTCCACTTCCGTCGCGGCGCCGACTTCGATGACGGCCACGCCGCCGCCGAGCTTCGCCAGACGTTCCTGGAGTTTGTCTTTGTCAAATTGAGAAGACGTCTCCGCGAGCTGGCTCTTGATTTCGCTGACGCGAGCGCGGATGGCTTCTTTTCTTTCTTCCGCCTGCTTGTCGCTGACGATGATCGTCGTATTGTCTTTCGTGATGCGAATCTGGTGCGCCGTGCCGAGATCTTCGACCGTCGCCGTTTCCAGTTTCCGGCCCATATCCTGGCTGATCACCTGGCCGCCCGTCAGAATCGCGATATCCTGCAGCATCGCTTTGCGGCGATCGCCGAAGCCCGGCGCCTTGACGGCCGCGCATTTGAACGTGCCGCGCAGACGGTTCACGACGAGCGTCGCAAGCGCTTCGCCCTCGACATCTTCGGCGATGATGAGGAGCTCTTTGCCCGACTGCACAATCTTTTCCAGAAGCGGCAGAATGTCCTGCAGCACATTGATTTTCTTGTCCGTGATGAGGATGAAAGGATCCGTCATGACGCATTCCATCTTGTCCGGATCGGAGACCATGTACGGGCTGAGATAGCCGCGGTCAAACTGCATCCCTTCCGTAAATTTCAGGCGCGTCTCCATCGTCTTGGAATCCTCGACATTGATGATGCCGTCCTTGCCGACCTTTTCCATCGCGTCCGCAATGAGGCCGCCGATTTTCGGATCCGCCGCGGAAATGGAAGCGACCTGCGCAATGTCGTCGCGTGTGGAAACGGGGACCGCCATCGCTTTGATCTCTTCGACGAGCGTCGCGACCGCCTGCTCGATGCCCTTCTTGAGGACCATCGGATTCGCACCGGCCGCCACGTTTCTCATGCCTTCGTGAATCATGGACTGCGCGAGCAGCGTCGCCGTCGTCGTGCCGTCACCGGCCACATCATTCGTCTTCGTCGCGACTTCCTTCACCAGCTGCGCGCCCATATTTTCGAAAGGATCCTTGAGCTCGATTTCGCGAGCGATGGAAACGCCGTCATTGACGATGTTCGGCGCGCCGAAATGCTTATCCAGCACCACATTGCGGCCTTTCGGGCCGAGCGTAATCTTCACCGCATTCGCCAGCTGATCGACACCGCGAAGCAGCGCCGCGCGGGCTTCTTCATTGTACAAAACTTTCTTTGCCATCGTATATCACTCCTTTATTATTTACCGAAAATGGCGAGAATGTCTCGCTCCGAAATGAGAAGGAAATTCTTGCCGTCCTCCTCGATATCCGTGCCCGAATACTTAGCGAAGAGCACTTCATCACCGACAGAGACTTCGAGCGGGAGACGCTTCCCGTCATCGGTGAGCTTCCCCGTGCCGACAGCGATCACGACACCCTTCTGGGATTTTTTCTGTGCTGTATCCGGGAGCAAAATGCCGCCCTTTGTCTTCGTTTCTTCTTCTTTGACTTCGATCAATACACGATCTGCCAATGGTTTCAACATAATTGCAATCCTCCTTTGAAAAATTATTAGCACTCACTCGCTGCGAGTGCTAATTCATGTTTTCATTATACAAACATTTTTTCAAAATGCAAGAGGGAAATTT
>CAVEYT010000068.1:0-7042 GCA_963619995.1 Acutalibacteraceae bacterium
CCGCCTTGAAAATCGCACCGGATTGTGATATATATGTGGAGGATTGATTTTATTTACAACTTCTCAGTTTTATTTTTACAAGGAGAAAAACAATGTTCGGAAATAAAGCCCAAATGCAAAGCATGATGAAAAAAGCCCGCAAGATGCAGGAAGATATGGAAAAGGCAAAGGAAAAAATCAAAAGCATGACGGTGGACGTCACGGTCGGCGGCGGCGCGGTCTCGCTCACAATGACGGGCGAGCACCAGATTCAGACGCTCACCGTTTCCTCGGATGCCATGGATCCGTCCGATCCGGAGATGCTCGTCGACCTCATCACGACGGCGGTGAATGAAGCGTCCCGCAAAGCGGATGAAATGGTCGCGGCCGAAATGCAAAAAATCACGAGCGGCCTTTCGCTCCCGGGCGGCCTCTTCTGATGAACGATTCTTTGGAAACCGTCGCGGGCGAATTTCTGCGCCTGCCGGGTATCGGCGTCAAGACGGCCAGGCGGCTCGCGTATTTCATGCTCGAGCGCCCGCAGGAAGACGTCGACGCGTTTCTTCGCGCCATCACGGAAGCGAGAAAAGTCACGTGCTATTGCTCGTCTTGCTGCAATCTGGCCACGTCGGATCCTTGCGAAATTTGCGGAAACGAGAAACGCGACCACAGCATCATCTGCGTCGTCGAGCAGCCGGCCGACGTGCAGTCGATGGAGCAAAGCGGCGAATACCACGGTCTCTATCACGTCCTTCACGGCGCGCTCTCGCCGCTGGACGGCATCGGCCCCAATGATCTTCGTATCAAAGAGCTCATGAGTCGTCTTTCGGATGAGACGGTCAAAGAAGTGCTCCTCGCGACCGATCCCGACACGGAAGGCGAAGCCACGGCCTTTTATCTCGCGCGCCTCATCAAGCCCGCGGGCATCAAAGTCACCCGCATCGCCAGAGGTCTCCCGGCCGGCGGCGACATCGGCTACGCCGACAGCCAGACTCTCGCGAGTGCGGTGGAGAATCGGGTGGAAATATAAAAAACGCTAGTGATGTTCTCGGCATTGGTTCTCAGGCGCAAGATAGTTATTAGTTATTAGCTGTTAGCTGTTAGTTTTTGGCGTCACATAGAGGTCGAGACGTCAGATGGTCAGACGTCAGACGTCAGACTGTCACGCGCAGGTTTGGCTTTTGCTCTCAGGCGCAAAGTAGCTTGGAGCCGGGAGCCGGGAGCGCGTCTCATAGAGGTCGAGACATCAGACGATTAGACATCAGACGATTCTTTACTTTGGTTGTCACATCGTGCTTGTTACTTTTACAAGAAAGAATTGAGATTTGAGGGCAGGTGTCGCCTTCGGCGATAATTTTAAAAATGCGGCGAAACCGCTACCGCTTTCCCTCAACTCTATCTTGCTGGCAATTTCACCGCAAACGCCGCAAAAGAGAAAAAAGAAGTCGTCCTGCCCCTCAATTCTCAATTCTGCTTTTATCAAGGAGACCAATCATGCTTGAAACGATTTCTGCCATTCCGATTGTCGGCGCGCTCGTCGCCGCCGTCGCCGTCTATGTGATTTTCAAAATCCTCGGTTTCTTCGGCACCCTCATCAAACTCGGTCTCTCCATCGCTATTTTCATCGCGATTATGCACTGGTTCGGATAAATAAAAAAAGAAAGGCAGTGGGTTTCATGCTGTACAGCAAAGTCAATATGCACGACGGCTGGTGGGATTTTTATATTCTCCGGCAATACGAAGACCGCGACGGCGGCGACAATCTTTCCGTCCGCGTGGAAAAAGAATCCGATGCGACCGCCTTCGCCGATTGGCGCCTTCCGGATGTCACCTGCGAGAAATCATTCGGCTTTTCTGAGGAAGATCTCCTGGAATCGGAAAATTTCCTCCGAAACAATGAATCCATCATGTGGGATATGTATAAAGAACAAGGAGACCGGAATCATGCCGCAAGCACTGATTAGTTTTCTCGGTTATTCCATTTACTTTTGGATCGGCGACGGCAACGAGCCTGTCCACGTACACGTCAGCCGCAAGCAACAGGCAGGCGCCACAAAATTTTGGATTACCTCAGACGGCGTGGAGCTGGCAAAAGATACCGGAACCGTCGACAAGCAAGACATGAAAGCGATCTTGCGTTATCTCCGTAAAAACAGAGAACAAATCCTCTCCCGCTGGATTCAATATTTCCACACGGCAGAAGTAAAACGTTAAAAACGACACGCTAAAAGGGCGGCCTCTCATGGCCGCCCTTTTCTATTTTAAAATATCGTCGCGAAGCGACACCGCTTAAAACTAGCAACTAACAGCTAAAAGCTAACAACTATCTTGCACCTGATAGCGAAAGTCAAGCAAGCACTCCAGGCTCCCATTCAAAACGCATTCTTGATGTGATGCACCAGCGGCGTGCGGCCCGGCAGGAGAAGAACCTCCACGACGTCGAAACGCGCGCGATACGATTCTTGGCCTTTTTCGGCGAAATACACCTCGGCACAGTAGCGGAGGTGTTTTTGTTTCGTCGGCGTGACCGCTTCGGCCGGGGCTCCGTAGCGGAAACTGCGGCGCGTCTTCACCTCGACGAAGACCGTCTCCGCGCCGTCTTCCATAATGATATCCACTTCGCCGTAGCGGCGATAATAATTCGCGCAGACAAAGCGCATCCCCAAGCTTTCCAGATGCCGCCGCGCGATTTGCTCGCCCTCGTTTCCCAGCGTCTTATTTCCCATGTCGTCACCAATTGTTCCGGAAGAAACTGAACGGCGTCTCCGCCGGTTTCAGACCGCGCCTCGCGAGTTCTTCTTGATATTTTTGGGAAACGTCTTCCAGAAATCCTTTCCAGATATCCCGCGCGCCGTCTTCGCCAATCGCGGGAAACGCCGCAAAACGCTCGCACGCCAAATATTTCTTCGCCCGCGCCGCCGCCTCTTCCGTGTCCGCCAAAATGCACGCGCTTTTTTCGATGTCATGCCGCTCGTAATACGGCGCATCGGCAAAAAGCGTCTCGGGACCATCTGACAGCCACGTCACGACCGGCACGTCCGCATCGATTCCGGCCAAAAGCAAGCGACTCGTCGTTTCATGAAAAGAAATCACAACGTCGGGCGCCTCGTCTTTCAGGATGCGCAAAAGGGGCGTCTTCGCCGCGCGCACCATGCGATAATCCTGATCGCGCGCCGCCGCTTTGGATAGTGGCGAAAGGCAGAGCTTCAACGCTTTCAAAAGCACGCTCGGCCGCACGACCATCTCGCCTTTGACGTAATACAAATTGTAAAGGGAAACGCTTTTGGGCAAAACAAAAGCCGGCTCGCCTTTCTTCTTCTCATCGGCCAAGACGCAAACGACTTCGCAGCCCATATCCGAAAGCGCCGCCGCCATCCGCGGGAGCCGCTCCGAAATTTGACTGCGCTTTCCGATGAAACGACGAAAGTCCGCCAGCAAAATTTTCATGTTCCCCCTCCGTTCTTTCGCTTCTGATTATATCATATGGATGAAAGGAGCTTGGAGCCGGGAGCTTGTAGCGCGCCACATAAGGACAAAGACGTCAGACGGTCAGACTTCAGACATCAGACTGTCACGCGCAAGTTTAGCTTTTCTTCTCAGGCGCAAGATAGTTATCAACTTCTAGCTGTTAGCTATGAGGTAAAAGCAGTGGCGGCTCCGCCGCATTTTATAAAATTCGCGCGAAGCGCGTACCTGCACTGCTCACTGCTAACTACTAACTGCTAACTGAAAAACGATTCCTCCGAAGAGAAACCGTTTCCTTAAACTCACTTCAAATGATGGCTGCCGCGTTCCGTGATGGGGACGCCTTTTTTGCAGAGCGGGCAATCTTCCGGCTTGTAGGTTTCCACCGCGAGATGCAGGAGCGGATGGACCTTTTCTTTCGGGACGCCGAAGTCGGCCGTGCCGCCGGAGCGGTCGACGAAGAGGCCGATACCGACAATGTCCGCGCCGCAGCGATTCGCGACGTCCACGACTTCTTTGATGGAGCCGCCCGTCGTCACGATGTCTTCGACGATCAAAATCTTTTCACCCGGCGCGAGTGTGAAACCGCGACGAAGCGTCATGACGCCGTTTTCGCGCTCGGTGAAAATGGAGCGGACGCCCAGGAGCCCCGCCGTGACTTGCGAGAGAATGATGCCGCCCGTCGCCGGCCCCACGACCGTCTGGATGCCCTTCCCCGCAAAATGCGCCGCAAATTCTTCGCAGAGTTTCTTCGTGTATTCCGGATGCTGGAGCACATTGAATTTCTCCACGTAGAGCGGGCTGTGGAGGCCCGATGTCAAAAGGAAATGGCCTTCCAAAATCGCTTTCGTTTCCCGAAGCAGTGCTTCGACTTCTTGTTCCGTCATGTCAAATCTCCTTCATTTCTTCCAAAATCAATTTCGCGGCCGCTGCCGGATCCGCCGCGCGTGTGATGGGGCGCCCGATGACGAGGCGACTCGCGCCCGCCGCCAGCGCGTCCGCCGGTGTCTTCGTGCGGCGCTGGTCGTCGGCTGAGGCAAAAGCGGGCCGCACGCCCGGCGTCACGATTTCAAAATCATCACCCAGCTCGTTTCGGAGCATCTCCGCCTCTTCGGGAGACGCGACGACGCCGTCCGCGCCCGCTTCTTTCGCCAGACGCGCCAGCCGCAAGACTTCGCCGGCAATCGGCACTTGTCCGCCCGTTTCCTGCCAGCCCGCTTCGTCGAAAGAGGTGAGCACGGTCACGGCCAAAATTTTCGTCCGGGAAACGCCCGCCGCTTCCGCCGTTTCCTTCGCGCGCCGCACCGCCGCTTCCAACATCCGACGGCCGCCGGACGCATGGACGGTCAGAAACGTCGCGCCAAGCCGCGCCACCGCCGCCGTCGCCTCGCCCACCGTATTCGGAATGTCGTACAGTTTCAAATCAAGAAACACGGATTTCCCGCGGCTCGTGAGATACGTCACAGCCTCCTCGCCCGCGCTGTAAAAAAGCTCCATGCCGACCTTGTAAAAGGAAACGGCATCGCCCAGCGTCTCGACGAGCGCTCTCATCTCCGCGAGCGTCTTCACATCGAGCGCGACAATCAATCTGTCGTCAGTCATTGTTTGTCTTTCCATCTCCGGCCTCCCCTCAAAATCTTTTTTCGTCATTATATCACAAAAAAGCTCTCGACCGGCGAGAGCTTTGTTTCTTATTCTTTTTCAAAGGCGTAGCGCGCGACTTTTTCGCCTTCGCGCGGTTTGTGTCTCTTGATAAATTCATAACCGATCAAAAGCAGGCAGAACCAAATCGGCGTGATGTAGAGCGCGACGCGCGTGTCTTCGCGGAATGCGGACGCGACGACGACGCAGAGGAGAAACAGCATCGTGAGGTAGCCGCTGTACGGCGCGAACGGCATTTTGTACGCCAATTTCTTTACTTCTTCTTTGGAAAGCGACGCGCGGAATTTTTGCTGCGTGAGCAGGATGACGAACCAAGTCCACAGTGCGCCGAATGAGCTGACGGACGTAACGTAGACGAAGACTTCGGACGGCATGACGTAATTGAGGCCGACGGCGAAGAGCAGAATGCCGGCGGAGAAGAGAATGCCGACCCAGGGCAGGCGATGGCGATTCAGCGTCTGGAAACAGCGCGGCGCTTTCCCTTGGAGCGACAAATTGTAGAGCATACGCCCCGAGCTGAAAATGCCGGAATTGCAAGACGAGAGGACGGCGGTGATCACGACGATATTGATGATATCGGCCGCGCCCTTGATGCCCAGTTTCTCAAAGGTCACGACGAAAGGACTGCCCATGTGGCCGATTTCGTTCCACGGATAAATGGACATGATGACGCCGAGCGAGAGGACGTAGAAAATCAGGATACGCCAGAAAACTTCGTCGATCGCTTTTTTGATCGTCGAGCGCGGATCGTGCGCCTCCCCGGCCGTGACGCCGATGATTTCAATGCCCAGATACGAATACATGACCATGACGAGCGCCATGAGCGTGCCTTCGATGCCATTGGGGAAGAAGCCGCCGTTCGCCCAGAGATTTTCAATGCCGGTCGCAATGCCGCCGTTTCCGAGCCCGAAGAAAATCATGCAGCCGCCGGAAACAATCATGAAAATAATCGTCAGAATTTTGACAAGGGCAAACCAGAATTCAAATTCGCCGTAAGCCGACACGGCGATGAAATTCACGCTCGTCATGATGACCAGCGCCGCGAGCGCCGAGAGCCATTGCGGCAAATCGGGATACCAGAAATTCATGTAAATCCCGACGGCCGTCAGCTCGGCCATACAGGTCACAATCCACATGTACCAGTACGTCCAGCCGGTCAGGTACCCCATTTTCGGCCCCAAAAATTTCGCCGCGTGTGCGCTGAAGGCACCGGAAACGGGATACGCGACGGAAAGCTCTCCGAGCGCGCGCATGATGAAATAAATGGCAATCCCGCCGATGACATACGTCAGAAGCACCGACGGCCCGGCCAGCTCAATCGCCGTCGCCGAGCCCAAAAAGAGCCCGACCCCAATCGCTCCGCCCAGCCCAATCAGCTGGATGTGGCGATTCTTCAAGCCGCGCTCCAGGTTTTCCTGCATCTCTTGATCTTGTTCCATTTTGTCCCCACAGTCCGGAATAGTCCCACCCATTCCTCAATGCCGACCGGCACCGCCGACAACCTCCGCGAAAAGCGGATGCGGTGTCACTTGCGACCTTGACGAGAGGAAACCTCCCGCCTCAAACGATAGCCATTATAGACCCGTGTGCGGGATATAGCAATATACGCAGATTGTATCGTTGGTATGCGTTGAAACTATATCAGGAGAGATGAGAGATGGGGAGCCAAACTTATAATGCGCTCGGCTTTTCTTCTCAGGCGCAAGATAGTTGTTAGCTTTTAGCTGCTAGCTGTTAGTTTTTTTGCGTCTCATAGAGGTCGAGACATCAGATGATCAGACGTCAGACGTCAGACGTCAGACAATTCTTTACTTTGATTGCCACATCATGCTTTTTGCTTTTGCAAGAAAGAATTGAGATTTGAGAATTGAGAATTGAGCGCAGGTGTCGCCTTGTGCAAACGAACTGGAGCCTTAGGAACGCAGTGACGCGAGGC
>CAVEYT010000069.1:0-6965 GCA_963619995.1 Acutalibacteraceae bacterium
TTTGAGAATTGAGAATTGAGCACAGGTGTCGCTTCGCGACGATTATTAAATTGCGCGAAGCGCACCGCTTCCTCAATTCTTTCTTGCAAAAGTAAGAATCGCAAATGCCACAAAATGAAAAAAGGAATCAGTCATGCTCCTCAATTCTCAATTCTGGTTTTAAGGCCGCCATTGACCGGGGCCGCGCTTCGAGGCGCGGACCTTTGTGCGCTCTATAATGTACGAACATGGAGATGGAATTATAATGGCATCGCTATCGCTTCGCTCAGCGATGAGAGGTGTCGCTTGTGCAAACGAACCGGAGCCTTAGGAACGCAGTGACGCGAGGCGACTGTGAGTGCCATGCAAAGCTCGGCCGCATTTAATTAAATCGTCGCGGAGCGACACCTGCCCTCAATTCTCAATTCTCAAATCTCAATTCTTTCTTGCATGAGCAAGAAGCAGGATGCGACAATAAAAGCAAAGAATCGTCTGACGTCTGACCGTCTGATGTCTGACATCTCCATCTCTATGAGACGCCCGGAACTAACAGCTAACAGCTAACAGCTAATAACTATCTTGCGCCTGACAGAAAAAGCCCATCACACGCCTGACAGTCTGACGTCTGATTGTCTGACGTCTGACGTCTCGACCTCTATGTGTCACCTACACTGCTAACTACTCACTACTAACTGCTAACTACTCACTACTAACTGCTAACTGCTTTACATCTTTCGTCAATTCCTGCCAACGCGTCACCAAAATTTTCGCGTAAATCTCCGGTGCCAAGCCGAAACTTCGGAGGCTGTAGCCGTCACTCACTTCGATCAAAAGCGTGCGCCCGTCGTCCGTCACGCCGAAATCCAGCGCATAGGCCGTCGGCGCCGATTGATAGGCCGCGACCGCCCGTTTCAAAACTTCCGCATCCGGGAAAATATCCCAGCGGCCTTGGTACGGCGTGAGCCCGACAATTTCTCCCTCCAGCACCCAGAGCCGCCATTCCGAAAGGAAACAAACTTTTTCGCTGCACCAGATATCGATATCTTCCACGCCGCCGCCGAGCTTGACGACATCTTCGGACGTATCCAGCACCGTCCCGGAAAAACGTTTCATATCCGAGACCGGCTTTACGAAGACATGCCAGCCGTCCGTGCTCGACGTGATGGAAAAGAGCGTCGATTTCCAAATCTTTCGTCCGAGAAATTCCGCGAGCTCCTCCGGATAATCCAAAAGCGGGAGCGTCACGCCCAAAGTTTCCATCATCGCTTCCGTATCCTGCAGCGTCCCCACGATGGGATCGGCCGGATCGTAATCGGTGATGCCATACACCGCGCGAAACGGCACCGTCTCGATGCCCAGCTCCTCCAAGCCCACTTTGGCGTCGTATATATTTTGATTGAAGCACTCGCCGGAATGCTTGACGCGAATATAAACTTTCATGATGCACCTCGCAAGAGAAACATTTGGTTTATTTTACCATATTTCATTTCAAAATCCTATGGAAACCGACGCGCGACCTTTCCTCCTAAGGAAGCGCTGATTCAATCGTTATCTTATTTTGCGACAAGCATCATGATGCAAGACAAGGAAAAGGATGACGCAAATAGTGAGGCTATTTAAGGAATCCTTTGACGCAGTATTGCATCATGATGCCGCAAAATAAGATTCTTCGATTGAATCAGTGGTTCCTTGAATTGCGAATGAGATGCAGATTATGAATCGCTGAGAAACGATGATAAAATACCGGCAAACCAAAAAACATTTTCATTTCTTTTCTATGGGAAAGGAGTCCATCATGGAGCACGAAGAAAAACAGTGCGGCTGCGGTCATCATCATTCGCATGACGAAAATCATTGCGGTTGCGGACACGATCATCACGAACATTCTCACGAAGAAAATCATTGCGGCTGTGGTCACGACCATTCTCACGCGCACGAACATTCGCATGAGCATCATCATGAACACGGCGAATGTTGCTGTCACGAAGAGGCGCAGCCGGCGCACAACCATGCGGGCGACAAAGATCTTTTGCACTACCGAAAAGATTTGTCCGACGTCATGAAATCAAAAGAAGAAATCGATTTGGATGAACGGCGCTCGCTCGGTCACATTCATCACGAAGCCGACGCGGACACCTGCGACGTCTGCGGAAACAAACTCTCCGTCTGCCGCTGCCAATTCTTGGACGAAGGGTATTTCCATATTCATTGCCCGCTCGCCCGGCTCGATTGCCGCGATTGCGCCGCGAAGCTCGAAGGAAAAATCCGGGAAATGCCGGCGGTCTACTTTGCTTCCGTCAGTTTCCTCGACAAAGAATTGCGCCTGATCACCAAAGAAGATCCCAAGACGCTCCTCCCGGCGATTTCCCTCGTCGCCAAGAGCGTCGATCCCGAGATTAAAATTTTGGAAGAAGCCGCGCCCGGGACGTACAAGACGGCGACGTACAGCATCCCGACGCTCGACTGCCCCGTCTGCGCCGGGAAATTGGAACGCGTCATCAACGGAGAGCCCGGCGTCTTCTCGGCGACCGTTTCCTTTGCGACGAAGCAGCTCCGCCTCACCGCGAAAGACCCCGACGCGCTCATTCCCGACCTGATTCGCGCGTGCGACGCCGTCGAGCCGGGGACGCTGATTGAAAAAGTTTCCAGAAATAAGGCGCAAAAAAAAGAAGAGGAATCGTCCTCTCCCGCCAAAAATATTCTCTACGCCGTCGCGTTTCTGCTTTTTGTCGCAGGCCTCGTCATGGAATACACGGACGGCCTCATTCCCGCCCTCTTCCCCCATCAGGAAGAATGGATTTTGGGCGTTTCCTATCTCATTTTCGGCGGCGAAATTTTGATGAAAGCCGGAAAAAACATTTTGCACGGCGAGATTTTCGATGAAAATTTCCTCATGTCCGTCGCGACTTTGGGCGCCGTCGCCATTCAGGAAATGCCGGAAGCCGTCGGCATTATGCTCTTTTATCGCATCGGCGAATATCTGGAAGACCGCGCCTCGGAGCAGAGCCGCGACCAGATCACCGAGGCCGTCGACCTGCGCCCCGATACGGTGCAACGAATCGCAGGTGACGGGACGGAAACGATTCCGGCCGAAGACGCCGCCATCGGCGATATTTTGCTCATCCGTCCGGGCGACCGCATTCCGCTCGACGGGATTGTGACGGAAGGCCATTCGCAAATCGATACCTCCCCCGTCACCGGCGAGCCGAAGCCCGTCCTCGTCACCGTCGGCGACGCGCTGACATCCGGCTGCGTCAACCAAGACGGGACGCTCAAGCTTCGCGTCGAAAAAGTGCTCTCCGAATCCATGGTGACGCGCATTCTCGATTCCGTCGAAAATGCCGTCGCAGGGAAACCGAAAATGGATCGCCTCATCACGCGTTTCTCCCGCGTCTACACGCCGATTGTCGTCCTCTTCGCCGTGCTCGTCGCCACCCTTCCGCCGGTTCTCTTCGGCGCCGATTGGGGCTACTGGATTTACACCGCGCTCACCTTCCTCGTCATCAGTTGCCCGTGCGCGCTCGTCATTTCCATTCCGCTTTCCTTCTTCGCCGGGATCGGCGCCGCCTCCAAGCAAGGCATTCTTTTCAAATCCGGCACGGCGATTGAAACGACGGCCGCCACGAAAGCCGTCGTCATGGACAAGACGGGGACGCTCACGGAAGGAAAATTTGCCGTCCGCGCCATTTGCCCCGTCGGAGACGCCACGGAAGAGGAAATCCTCGCCACCGCCGCCGCGGCCGAAACGTATTCGACGCATCCCATCGGCCGCTCCGTCGTGACCGCCGCCGAAGAGAAACATCTCTCCGTTCCCGCCGTGACCGATGTCCGCGAAACGGCCGGACGCGGCATCACCTGCCGTGTGGGAAATGCGAATATTTCCCTCGGAAACCGGCGCCTCATGGAAGACGCGGGCATCGCGCTCCCCGTTTCCGCCGAATCCTTTGCCGGGACGGAAATCTGGCTCGCCAAAGACGGGACGCTCCTGGGCTCCCTTCGCATTTCCGACGAACTCAAATCGGACGCGAAAGACGCCGTTTCCCTTCTCATGAAAAATGGCGTCACGCCCGTCATGCTGACAGGGGACGCCACGGAAAGCGCAAAGGAAATCGGCGCGAGACTCGGCATGACGGACATTCACGCCAATCTTCTTCCGGATGAGAAACTGGATCACATGCGCCGGATTCGCGAAGAAAAAGGCTCGGTGCTCTACGTCGGCGACGGCATCAACGACGCGCCGGTCCTCGCGGGTGCCGACACGGGCGCCGCGATGGGCAGCGGGGCCGACGCCGCGATGGAAGCCGCCGATATCGTCTTCCTCCATTCCAAAGTCATGAGCATTCCGCAATCGATAGAAATCGCCAAGAGCGTCATCTCCGTCGCGTGGCAGAATGTGACCTTCGCGCTCGGCGTCAAGATCGCCGTCATGATTCTGGGCCTCGTCGGCTACGCAAACATGTGGCTCGCCGTCTTCGCCGACGTCGGCGTCACACTCCTCTGCGTCCTGAATGCGATGCGGCTCTTGCGGAAACATTTCTGAGGCCTGCTGTTGACCGTTATCCGTTGACCGTTGACCGTTTACCGTTTACCGTCCGTCACATGGAGATGAAAGCTTGAAAAGGCTTGAAATTGCGCTTCTACGCTTTTTCAAGCCTTTTCCTATGCTTAACTTTGTCCGACGGCTTGAAAGGCTTGAAGTTCGTGCCTCTAAACTTATTCGCCCTTTCAAGCCTTTCAGCTCCTGTTGAGCCAAAAGCCGCTCACGCACGGTTCACGGTTCACGGATAACGGTCATCAGCTCTATGTAAAACGCTCCAAGCTCCAAGCTCCAGGCTCCCAGCTATCTTGCGCCTGACGAAAGAGCAAAGAACAGTCTGACGTCTGACCGTCTGATGTCTGACTTCTCTAGCACTTTGTCCCTCCAAAGAGCAGCATGTGCTCCCGGCTCCAGGCTCCCGGCTCCAGGCTCCCAGCTGTCTTGCGCCTGAATCCAAAAGCCGAGCACGAAACTGCTAACTGCTAACTGCTAACTGCTAACTTTTTATCCCTCATACTCCCGCATAAACGCAATCGCCTCATCGAGCATATTCGTCGTCACGACGTGCGGGAGCGCGGGATAGGTCACCCGTTTCCCCCGGCCGCCTCGCTTGAAAAATTCTTCGGCAAAATGAGCCATGGCGCGCGAGTCGATGGTCGTGTCCGCTTCCCCATTCGTCATGAGAATCGGAATTTCCAGCATTTCCTCAATGTGCGCGAGCGGATTTCGTTTCGCAATCTCCTCGTAGAAAGGCCAATCGCGACCCAAATCTTTTCCGTAGGCCGCCTGCATGAAAAGATGCGTCAGCGTCCAATCGCCGGACCCGTTGAAACAGACGGCGCCGGCGATTTCTTTTGCGTACCGATACGCAATCTGCATCGTCGTCATGCCGCCCATGGAATGCCCCATGATCCACGGCTTTGAAAATCCGCAAGATTTCGCATACGAAAGCACCGCCGCGCATTCGTCCGCATTTTGAAAAATTGTTTTCCAAAACGTTTCATAAATTTCCGGCGTGTAATAATCCTCGAGCACGCCCCGCTCACCGTGATGCATCGCTTCCGGGAGCAGCACATGGTACCCGTAAGCCGCCAGGAGCGCCGCGCGACTTTCCTGCGCCGCCGCATCGCTGCTCCAGCCGTGATAAAAAATCACGCAGCGCCCGCTCTCGTGCACCGGATGCACCGCGCGAAGCGGCAGCGCGCCGAGATACAGTTTCTCCGTTTCAAATTCCATGACGTTCCTCCGGATACAATCGATCCGTCGATTTCCAGCGATTGTGCAGCCAGAACCATTCCTCCGGATACCGCCGAATCCACGCTTCCAGCCGCGCATTGATGCGGTCCGTGATCTCCGCAATCGCTTCTTTTTTGGAAACGCCGGGCGCCACTTCGATCGGATCCTCCACGATGATTTCATACGTTTCCGCGCCCGTCCTGTGAATGAGCGCCGTCATGACGGGAAGCCCGGTCAGGCACGCGAAATGCGCCGGCCCCGTCGCCGTCAGCGTCTTCTGTCCCAGAAACGGCGACAAAATCCCCGCTTCGCCCGGGTCCTGATCGCACAAAAGCCCGACGAAGTAGCCTTCCTTCAGCCGCCGCAACATATCGCGCACGCCCGTCTTGTACTCAATCACCTGCCCCGGCATCGAGCGATATTCCGTGATGAAACGGTCGAATTCTTCATTTTTTTGTTTCATCGCGACGGACAGGAGAGGAAACCCGTGGAGCGCAATCGCCGCGCCCTCCAATTCCCAGTTTCCGCAATGCGTCGCGGCCAAAATGCAGCCCTTCCCCTCCGCTTTGAGAGCTTCCAATTTCTCGATGCCGGTGATTGTGACAAATTCGGAAATATTTTTGTGAGAGAGAAGTGGAAAGCGAAACATAGAAACGGCCATCGGCCCGAAACGCATCGCCGATTCCCGCGCGATCCGAAGCGCTTCGTCCTCCGTCTCGGCGACGCCCGCGCGCAAAATATTCGACACGGCGAGCCGCTTCCGTTTCGGCGGCACGCAAGCCCAGACAAGCCGCCCCAGCCGCCGCCCCCACACTTCGGCATCCGCAGCGGGCAGCCCGCAAATATGGCGCGACAGCCGTTTCAAAATCCAATATGTCCCCTTCATGCTATTCTCCGTAAAAAATGGGAGCCCGCAAAAGCTCCGTGCGAAAATTTATCTCATTATAAAGAAATCGCCCGCGTCGTGCAAGGGAGGAAACGAAAAGCGCGGAGCATACGGTTCGCTTTTGTGCTCAGACGCAAGACAGCCGGGAGCTTGGAGCCGGGAGCCGGGAGCGACGTGATTGGCTTTGATATCTCATCTCGTTTCTCTCCGTCGTCCGTGTAACCGTAAACCGTGAGCCGAGCGTGAATACCTATGGAACTCATCGGATGTGAAAAAACGGTAAACGGTAAACGGCTTTTTCGTCAGGCGCGAGATAGTTCCTAGCTT
>CAVEYT010000070.1:0-6862 GCA_963619995.1 Acutalibacteraceae bacterium
CGCCTCGCGTCACTGCGTTCCTAAGGCTCCTGTTCGTTTGCACAAGGCGACACCGGTCTAACGCTCCAAGCTCCAGGCTCCAGGCTCCAAGCTATCTTGCGCCTGTGAACAAAAGCTAATCGCTGTCTGACATCTGATTGTCTGATGTCTGACGTCTCGAGCTCTATGAGACGCAAAAAAAACTAACAGCTAACAGCTAATAACTAACAACTATCTTGCATCCGGCGAAAAAAGCCAATCACCGGAATATCAATCCTTTACTTCTTCCGGCGCCACCACATATGTCGTGTGATGCGTGTACGAGACCAGACCCGCCGGGGCGTTTGGGATTTTTTTGACGTATTGGATTTTCGTCGCGTCCACGGAGACTTTGCCGTCGTTTCTTGCTTTGCTGTGATAGGCGGCCAGCGCGGCGGCTTTTTCGATGATTGGCTCCGGGATGGGAGCGCCGGTGTTGCTGATGACGACGTGAGAGCCGGGGATTTCTTTGGCGTGGAGCCAGAGATCGTTTTTCTGTGCTTTTCGCAGCGTCAAATATTCGTTTTGTCGGCTGTTTCGTCCGATCCAAATCGTATAGCCGTCCAGCTGCCGCGCCTCCGGTTCTTCGAGCGCGTTTTTCTTTTGCTTGCCTTTCTGTTGCTGCTTTCGCGGGCTGACGCCGAGGTCGCGAAGTTCGGCGCGCAGCGCTTCCAGCGATTTTCGGTCGCGCACGTCTTCGGCAAAATACGCGGCATTTTGCAAATAATCGAGCCGCATTTGGCATTCGTCGCGCTTTTCCTGCCCAATCGCGGCGCGCGTCTTCATTTTGCCGTATTTTTTGAAATAGAGCTGGCTGTTTCGGATAACGGAAACGGACGGATCGACGGGAATCGTAATGTCCGCGCCCGCCTCGTCGAAAGGATTGGCGACCGTGATGTCCGGCCCCGTCGGTTTCATGTACGAATAAATGGCCAAAATTTGCCCGTAAAGATTGTACGTCTCGAGCAGCTTCGTTTCCGCGAGTTCCTCGTCGATTTTCCGTAGCTTGCGTTCCTCTTTTTTGATGAGATTTTTGATGTGCTTTTTGAGCTCTTGGATGGACGCGGAAACGGCGCCGCCGTCTTTTTTCATCTGCTCGGCGAGCCAGGCGGAGACGGAGGGGATATGCCTGCCTTCCGCGCCCGGCAGGGGAAATACGGAGGCCGCCGCCCCGTTTCCTTTCGGATACAGAAATAAACCGTCGGCGCTTTCCAAATCTTTGGCGACAGACGAAAACGCATGGGCCAGACGGGAAATATCCGCATCGGAGAGCGCGGCCGTCGAGATGTCGGGGGCGAGCGCCGCGCGGCGGGTGATCTCGGCGACCAAAGCGGCCGAAAGCCCGTTGAATTTGGAAAAGAGCCAATCGGAGAGGGGGGCGCCCGCCTGTTTCCCGTAAGAGAAAATGTCC
Organism: Acutalibacteraceae bacterium; assembly: GCA_963619995.1. Lineage (GTDB taxonomy): Bacteria > Bacillota > Negativicutes > Veillonellales > Dialisteraceae > UBA1822. The sequence goes on from CAVEYT010000070.1 coordinate 1,430, forward strand.
GACAGCTCGGTTTCGGAAAATTGCAAAAAATTCAGGCGCTCCGTGCCGGCGGGAAGTTCGTAGGTCGTGCCCGGGGCAAGGTCGCGATGGAGTTTCTTGCCGCGGACGAGCGTGTCCAGAATGGTCCCGTCTTCCGTCAAAATGAAATTCGGCGCCGAGGGGATGAGCTCGGCGTACAATTTTTTCGTGACGATGGCGCCGCCCGTCTCGATTCGGTCGAAGGAAAAGCACAGAATGCGGTCCATGGAAATTTGTGCGATGTCGGAAAGGCGCGCGCCTTCCAAATGTTTCCGGAGCGTCATGCAAAAATTTTGCGCGGCGATGTACGTCTGTTTCTCCCGGGCGGGCGCGATCCAGACGCAGGGCGGATGCTGCAAGGAAACGGCAAGCGTCCCGGCGGCGCGCCCCGGCGCAAAAAGATCCAGCAAAAAAACGCGCGCATCGGTCTGATGAATTTCGCGCACCTGCGAAAAAAGAAGCGCCGTCCGCAATTCGTTCGTGAGGACGTGAAGCAATAGACTGTCTAAAATCATTCTGTTTCTCCTTGGAAAGAAAGAATTGAGAATTGAGTGAAGAGAATTGAGGGCAGGTGTCGCCTACGGCGACGATTTTTAAAAATGCGGCGGAGCCGCTTCCTGTTTCCCTCAATTCTGTCAGCAGTCAAGTTTTCACCCCAAACGCCGCAAAAGCAAAAAAAAGATTCAGCCCTGCCCCTCAATTCTCAATTCTGCTTTTTCTTATCTTATCACAATTCGTCTCATGTGTTAAAATGGAGAAAAATTTTCTTTTGGGAGGCGCGTATGAAATTTACGAAATGGCAAGGCTGTGGGAATGATTTTGTGTTCGTGTATGTCCCGGACGGGGATGTGGCGCCGTACGTCGCGCATTGCGAAAAAATTTGCGACCGGCATTTCGGGATTGGCGCCGACGGGATGATTTTCGTCCTGCCTTCCGACAAAGCGGATCTTCGGATGCGTATTTTCAATGCGGACGGGAGCGAGGCGGAAATGTGCGGAAACGGGATTCGTTGTTTCTCGCTTTGGGCGCGGGAGCTCGGGTTGGTTTCCGGGACAAAATTTTCCGTGGAAACGGGCGCGGGCATTCTGGTGCCGGAATTTTTGCCGGATGGGACGGTGCGCGTCGATATGGGCGCGCCGATTTTGCACGCGGCCGATATCCCGGTCACGGGGCTCGGCGAAGGGCCGGTCGTCTCCGAGACACTTTGGGTCGAAAATTTGGGGCGCACGTTTGAAGTCACTACGGTTTCCATGGGGAATCCCCATTGCGTCATTTTCACGGACGACATTTCCGACAAGGCGCTGTACACGTACGGGCCGGAGATCGAAAAGAACGCGCATTTCCCGAAAAAAGTGAATGTGGAATTTGTGAAACAGATCGACGAGAAGACGCTCCGCATGCGTGTCTGGGAACGCGGCGCGGCGGTGACGCTGGCGTGCGGGACGGGCTCTTGTGCGACGGGGGTCGCGGCGGTCCTAAACGGGCGGATCAAAAAGGAAGCGAAAATTTTGCTCGACGGCGGCGAGCTTTTGGTCGAATGGGAGCGGGGCGGCCACGTCTTCATGACGGGCCCGGCGCAGAAAGTTTTTGAAGGGGAGATGGCACTATGATCGCCAGCATGACGGGCTACGGCCGCGCGTCGGCGACAAGTGACGTCGGGACGATGACGGCGGAAATTAAATCGGTAAACAGCCGTTTCCTCGAATTGCAGCTGCGCGGCGATGTCCCGGCCGCGGTGGAAAATGCGGCGCGCGCGGTCGTGAAAAAGTATCTCGCGCGCGGGAAAGTGAATCTGTCGCTCTCATTTTTGCCAGATTTGGCGGGGGAAAACGTCTCCGTCACGGTCAATCATCCGCTCCTTGCGGCTTACATGGCGGCGCTCGGCGAGGTCGCGGAGACGAAGGGCGTCAAGAAGGAAAAGATCAAATGGCGCGATTTGCTCGCACTTCCCACGCCGTTTTTGCAGGTTTCGGAAACGGCGGCCGGCGAGGAAATGCTATTGCCGCTCGCCGAGGAAGCGACGGAGAAAGCGGTCGCCGCCCTCATCGAAATGCGGGAAACGGAGGGCGCGAATCTGGCCGCGGATTTGTCGGCGCGTCTCGATTTCCTGTCGGAGAAAATCCAAGGGCTCAAAGCGTCGCAGGATGCGGTCGCGGCGCATTACGAGGCGCGGCTTCGCGAACGGATGAAAAAGATTTTGGCCGATATGCACGCGGAGATTGACGAGGCGCGTTTGCTGCAGGAAGTCGCCGTCTACGCGGAGAAAACGGATTACACGGAAGAACTCGTCCGTTTTGAGAGCCACATCGCGCAGTTTCGCGATATTTTGAAAACGGGCGGCGAAGTGGGACGACGTCTCGATTTCCTGCTGCAAGAACTGAATCGCGAAGTCAATACGCTCGGCTCGAAAGCGGGGGAGGGCGACGCGATAACCGACGTCCTGACGCTCAAAACGGAGCTGGAAAAAATTCGCGAGCAGGTGCAGAATTTAGAGTGACTTTTTTGTGCTCGGCGTTTTGTATTCATAGAGACAAAGACGTCAGGCGAAAAAAGTTAGCAGTTAGCAGTGAGCAATTAGCAGTGCAGGAGGCGGCTTTGCCGCATTTTAAAATCGTCGCCGAAGGCGACACCTGAACTGCTAACTACTAACTACTACCTACTAACTACTACCTACTAACTACTACCTACTTACTTTCTTGTGTCTGCCTCCCAAAGAGACCACGCACAAAGTCCTGCTTCTCATCTCTTTCCAACAATGATATACTTCTACCAAGCTTCTCATTTTTCACGGAGGAAATGATATGGCCTTTCAATTGATTAATATCGGTTTCGGAAACATGGCGTCCGCGTCTCGCGTGATGGCCATTATCAGCCCCGAATCGGCGCCGATCAAGCGCATGATCCAGGAATCGCGCGAGCGGGGCGATCTCGTCGATGTGACATTCGGGCGCAAGACGCGCGCCGTGCTCGTCATGGACAGCGGGCAAATTCTGCTCTCCGCCGTGCAGCCGGAAACGATTGCCAATCGACTTCTGGAGCGAAACACCATCATTGAAAAATCAGCCGTGAAGCACGAGGAGGCATAATGAACCCAGAGACGAAGGACGAAGGCGTACTGCTCGTTATTTCCGGACCGTCCGGCGCCGGGAAAGGCACCATTTGCGCCGCCATTCGCGAAATGTACCAAGATTTGGAATACTCCACGTCCATGACGACGAGGAGCCCGCGGAACGGCGAAAAAGAAGGCGTCAGCTACTTTTTCCGGACGAAAGAAGAATTTGAGAAACTCATTTCCGAAGACGCGTTTCTCGAATACGCCTGCGTGTACGAAAACTATTACGGCACGCCGAAAAAATACGTGCTGGACAAAATTGCGGAAGGCGCGTCCGTCCTGCTCGAGATCGACATCCAGGGCGCCATGCAAGTCAAAGAACGCTACCCGAAAGGCGTTTTCGTCTACATCGTCCCGCCGTCTCTGGAAATTTTGTCCCGGCGCATTCACGACCGCGGCACCGATTCCGAAGAAGTCATCCAAAAACGCCTCGCGCAGATTACGAACGAACTCAGCCTCGCGCACCGCTACGATTACATCGTCGTGAATGACGTCCTCGAAGACGCCGTCAAAAAAGTCAGCGCCATCATCGAAGCGGAAAAATGCAAACTGTCTCGAAATGAGCACGAAATCGAGCGCGTTTTCAAGCAATACATCGCCAAAGAAATTCCCTGCGAATAAAAGAAGAGAGGGTTTCCCATGTTTGAAGGAAAAAATATCGTCGTCGGCATCTGCGGCGGCATCGCGGCCTATAAAGTCTGCGACCTCGTGAGTTTCCTGCGCCAAGACGGAGCCGACGTTTCCTGTATCATGACGAAGCACGCGACCGAGCTCGTCACGCCGACCACCTTCGGCGAGCTCTCCGGCCACGACGTCGCCGTCGATATGTTCGGCCACATCGCGCGCTGGGACGTCGCGCACATCGCACTCGCCACCCGCGCGGACATCTTCGTCATTGCGCCCGCCACGGCGAATATGATTGGAAAAATCGCGGGCGGCCTCGCCGACGATATGCTTTCGACGACCGTCATGGCCACGAAAGCGCCCGTTGTCCTCGTGCCGTCCATGAATACGAATATGTACGAAAATCCCATCGTGCAGGAAAATTTACGGAAACTCTCCGCTCTGGGCTACGTGATTGTCGAGCCGGAGACGGGGCATCTCGCCTGCCATGCGACGGGGAAGGGGCGCTATCCGAAGCGGGAAACGATTTTGGCGGCGATGGAAAAAGCGTTGTTTGGAAAAAATCTGCTCTCGGGCAAAAAAGTTCTCGTCAGCGCCGGCGGCACGAAGGAAAATATCGATCCCGTCCGCTATATCGGAAACCGGTCCAGCGGCAAAATGGGCTACGCCATCGCACGCGCGGCGGCCATGGAAGGAGCGGACGTCACGCTCGTTTCCTGTACGCAAGACCTGCCGATTCCCGAAGGCGTCCGCGTCGTTTACGTCCAAGATGCGCGGGATCTCCAAAAGGAAATGGACGCGCGCTACGATGACGCCGATATCGTCATCATGGCGGCCGCCGTCTCCGATTATCGCCCGGTGACGCAGGCGACGCAAAAGATTAAAAAGGAAGACAACGATTCGCTGGAAATCCGCCTCACGCAGAATCCGGATATTTTATACGGCCTGGGCCAACGAAAGAGTCACCAATTCCTCGTCGGCTTCGCGGCGGAAACGAACGACGTCATCGAGCACGGCAAAGCGAAACTCGCCAGAAAAAATCTCGACATGCTCGTCGCAAATGACGTCAGCGCCGAAGGAGCGGGCTTCAATGTGAGCACGAATATCGCGAGCATTCTGTACAAAGACGAAAGCATGGAGCAATTTTCCATCATGTCCAAGGAGAAATTGGGGCACGTGATTGTGGAGAAGATTGCGGAAAGAATGTGAGATTTTTGGGGTGATTGGCTTTGGGGTGATTGGCTTTTTTGCTCAGGCGCAAGACAGTTGTTAGCTTTTAGCTATTAGCTGTTAGTTTTTGGGTGTCTCATAGAGCGCAAGAAGTCAGACGTCAGACGATCAGACGTCAGACGTTTCTTTGCTTTCATTGTCACATCCTGCTTCTTGCTCTTGCAAGAAAGAATTGAGAATTGAGAATTGAGAATTGAGCGCAGGTGTCGCCTACGGCGACAATTTTAAAAATGCGGCCGAAGGCCGCTACCACTTTGCCTTCTTCTGGAAGAAGGTGCCCCGAAGGGGCGGATGATGGTTCCTCTATGTGAAAATAAAGTTTTCTTGCAAGGCCGCCACATGCTAGCCTTCTTTTGAAAGAAGGTGGCGCGGAGCGCCGGAAGATAGAGTGCCTCAAAGAGGCACAATTTCAGCAGTATCATATAGAATGCAAGATGACCTTTTCAGCC
>CAVEYT010000071.1:0-6825 GCA_963619995.1 Acutalibacteraceae bacterium
CGCGGCTCACTCTACAGGAAATAATAAACTGAAGGGATTTTAGCACAGATTCTCACACTTGGCAACAAAAAGAATAAAAAAACCGAAATTTCAAGCCGACATCATTTCTTGTTTCCCATCAAAAAACTTCGCTCCCGGAAGAACGAAGTTTTTTAATGGAATCAATTTTACGCAAGAGGCGTTTCCGTCTGCGTTGTTTCGACGGGCGCCTCCGCCGCTGCTGCCGGCGCTTCGATGGAATGATACAGGAACAAGTTTCTCACTTGGTCGTGATCAATCGTTTCATGCTCGAGGAGCGCATTCGCCATCGCGTGCAGGACTTCCTCGTGTTCCGTCAAGATGCGGAGCGTGTCCTCATAGGCTTCCGTCAGATATTTGTGCATTTCCTCATCGATGACCGTCGCGACGTTTTCGCCGTAATTGCGCTCGCTGCCAAGCTGTTTCCCGAGGAAAATCTGTTCTTGGTGCTCGCCGAAAATCATCGGTCCCAGGCGATCGCTCATCCCCCACTCCATAATCATTTTACGGAGAATGGCCGTCACCTGCTGGAGATCGCCGGACGCGCCGCTGGAAATTTCATTGAACACAATCTGCTCGGCGCAACGGCCGCCCAACGCGACGCGAAGCTGCGCCAAGAGATGCGATTTCGTGATGAAGGAACGTTCTTCGTGCGGGAGCATCATCGTGTAGCCGCCGGCCTGTCCGCGCGGAATGATGGTGACCTTGTGGACGGGATCGGCGTCTTTGAGGACGGTCGCCATGATGGCGTGACCCGATTCGTGAAACGCGGTGATTTTGCGTTCTTCGTCGCTCACTTTATGACTGCGACGCTCCGGCCCGTAGCAGACTTTTTCGCTGGCTTCTTCCAAATCGGCCATGGAAATTTTCTTGCGATCGGCGCGTGCGGCCAAAAGTGCCGCTTCGTTCAAAAGATTCGCAAGCTCGGCTCCCGTGAAGCCCGGTACTTTTTTCGCAATCGTCTCGAGGCTGACATTGTCTTCGAGCGGTTTATTTTTCGCATGGACTTTCAAAATGGCGATACGACCGGCCAAATCCGGACGTCCCACCGTCACGCGGCGATCGAAACGCCCCGGGCGCAAGAGCGCGGGATCCAAAATGTCCGGACGATTCGTCGCGGCCAAGGTGATAATCCCTTCATTGGCGCCAAAGCCGTCCATTTCGACGAGAAGCTGATTCAGCGTCTGCTCGCGTTCATCATGACCGCCGCCCAATCCGGCGCCGCGCTGGCGACCGACCGCATCGATTTCATCGATAAACACAATGCAAGGCGCATTTTTCTTCGCTTGATTGAAAAGGTCGCGCACGCGAGATGCCCCGACGCCGACAAACATTTCCACAAAATCCGAACCGGAAATGGAGAAGAACGGCACTTTCGCTTCCCCGGCCACCGCTTTGGCAAGGAGCGTTTTGCCCGTGCCGGGCGGCCCCACCAAAAGGATGCCCTTGGGGATTTTCGCGCCCACGGCTGAATATTTCTCCATATCGCGCAGGAAATAAACGACTTCTGCCAGCTCTTCTTTCGCCTCATCTTCCCCGGCGACATCGGCAAATGTCACGTTGACCTGGCCTTCTTCCGTCATCCGCGCGCGCGATTTCCCAAAACTCATCACGCGACCGCCGCCGCCCTGCGCCTTGTCCATGATCCAGAACCAGACGCCGACCAAAATCAAAATCGGGAGAATGGACGAAAGCAAGCTCATCCACCAAGACGGCTGCTCCGGCGGCTGGGCCGTCACGGTCACTTTGTGCTGATTGAGCGCCGGGAGGACTGTCGTGTCATTGTCAGGGATGTACGATTCAAATTTCGTGCCGTCTTTCAGGACGCCCTGCACGGAATTGTTCGTCAGGACGACTGACTGTACTTTGTCCTCGGTCACCTGCTGCATGAAATCGCTGTACGTGATGCGCGATTTATTTTCGGGAGTTTGCACGAAGGAATTGAAAAGAGACACCGCTATGACGATCAGCAGGACATAGAGAGCCACATTTTTTACAAATTTATTCAAAATTTCCTCCTGTATTCAGATTTGGGGCAACAACCCGCCCAATAAAAACATATTCAATAAGATACCAAGTAGAAAATATTTTACCATAAATCCGCGCGTCTGTCACGGTGATGAAATGACAGGAAACAAAAACTCGCCGCTCACGTGCACAAAAAAAGGGCTGTGAAAAAGTTTTCACGTTTTTCGCAGTCCTTTTATAAAAAATCTCGCGAAGCGACACCTGTCCTCAAATCTCTTCACTCAATTCTCAATTCTTTCCCTGGCACGGCTCAAAAAGTCGCACTTTTCTCTGTCAAAAGTTTTTACGAACGCGTGTACACTTCACTTTTGAGCGTGCAGACGTCCGGCAGATTTCTGTATTTCTCCGCATAATCGCAGCCGTAGCCCACAATGAATTCATCCGGCACGTCAAAGCCGATGTATTTCACATATACATCTTTTTGCCGACGTTCCTGCTTGTTGAGACAAATGACAAGCTCGACGGAAGCGGCGCCGCGACTCTTCAAAAGAGGCACGAGCGCGTGCATGGTGACGCCCGTATCGATGATGTCCTCCACAATCAGCACATCTTTGCCGCGGATGTCGCGATCCAAATCTTTTTTGATATTGACGCTGCCGGAGGTCACCGTCGCGTCGCCGTAGCTGGACACGACCATGGAATCCATCGTAAGCGGCAAATCAATCTCGCGCATCAAATCGACCATAAAAGGCATGGCGCCTTTCAAGATGCCGACGAGGACAAGATCGCGCCCCTGGTAATCCTCGGTGATCTGCTTCCCGAGTTCTTCGATGCGAAATTTCAATTCTTCCTTCGAAATCAATACGCTCTTGATGTCCTTCATCAGGTTTTCCATGCCGCTTCCTCCCTAAAAGAAAACATTTCCCTCTCAGCTTTTTTCCTGCTCTCTATTGTAATGCCTCGTATCCCCACGATGCAAGAAAAATGTTCCTCGTTCCATTTTGACCAAAACGCCGGCCGCATCCGTGATCTTTCCCGTCTCTTTTTCCAAAAGAAACTTCTCGATTCGCCGCGCCTCTTCCGTCGTCGGCACGCGGCCGCCCGCCCTCTCCCACAAAAGGCGAAGCACGCGATAGCGCAAAGCATCCGGAATCACGCCAAAGTCTTCGCGCCGCATCCGCATCCCGCCGCCGATCGATTCCGCCCGCGCGGCATACGTCTCGGCCGCCGCGCACAAGAAATCTTCGTCCATTCGGGCGCTTTCCGCCAATCGACACAATGCTTCCTCGACGCGCGAATTGATTTCACCGATTTTCGGCAAAATTTCCAGACGAATTTTGTTTCGCACCGCATCCGGCACGTCATTGCTTTCATCATGGCAAGGCATGTACGGATACGTTTCCAAAAATTGCAAAATATCTGCTTTGGAAAATCTGAGAAACGGACGAATCAAATCTCCCGCGACTTGTTGCATCCCGGAAAGGCCGCAGAGACCGCAGCCTCGAATCAAGTGATAAAGCACCGTCTCCGCCTGATCGCCACTATGATGGGCCGTCGCAATTTTCTCGTATCCGCCCGCTTTCGCGACGCGCCGAAGAGCCACATAGCGCAAATTTCGCGCGACCGTTTCCAAAGACCCGCCGTGCTCGGCTCGATGCGTCGGCACGTCGACCGTCTCCGCATAGCAAGGCACGCCCAATTCCGCGCACACCCTTTGCACAAACGACGCTTCCGCCGCCGCTTCCTTTCGAATCCGATGATTCACGACGCAGGCGCCGATATGGTAACCGTCCATCTCCGCGATTTCATGAAACGCCAAAAGGAGCGCCAACGAGTCCGGACCGCCGGAGACCGCGACCAAAATGGAATCGCCCCGCGCCGCCAAGCGATTTTGCGAAATAGCTCGGCGAAAGCGAGATAAGAACGTTTCCGTCATCCGATTTGCGGCTTTACGACATCCTCATCCAAAAGCCCCTCCGAGAGTCCTCTGTCGCTGACGGAAATTTCCTGCAAAGCGAAATATTCCATCAATGCGTCCAAAATCGCCACGCCTGCGACGATGATGTCCGCCCGGTCCGCACGCAGCCCTTTCACATGGCAGCGCTCTTCATACGACATTTGATACAGCGAGCGAAGCATCTCGGAAACGGATTCCGCTTTGATGACGTAATCTTGAATTTTCGCCGGGTCATACGTTTCCAGTTCTTGCAGCATGGAGGCAAGCGACGTCGCCGTCCCGCCCACGCAAATCCAGCGCTTCACCGCGGATAAATCCTTCGATTCCTGAAAATGTTTCAACGCATATTTTTTAAGCTCGCCGATGCCGCGCGCCGTCGTCGTATCAAAAAGGCTTGAGCAACGGACGCAGCCGACGGGGAAACTTTTGTGAAACCCAATCACCGGCCCGAAACCCATGCAAATTTCCGTCGAGCCGCCGCCGATATCCGTCACGGCCGCGACAGAGCTCGATGCGCCGACCGCGCCCAGGTAGCTGTAAAATGCTTCCATCTCGCCCGAAAGAACTTTCACGGAAAGGCCGAGCTCATGCAAAATCTGGTCACAAAACGCGTGACCTTCCGGCGATTCGCGCAAAATGGCCGTCCCGTAGGCACGAACATCCTCGACCTCGGCCGTTTTCGCCGTGTCCTTAAATTTCCGGACCGCTTCCAATGTCCGAGCGCACGCGGCGGGAGAAATCGCCGCCTTGTCAGACATAGATTCGCCGAGGCGCGAAGGCTCCATCCCCTTACACAGCACTTTCCAGCCGCTACCCGGTGCCCCGTCCGCGACCGTCAGACGAACCGAATTCGTCCCAATGTCGATAATCGCACGTTTCATTCTGTTTCTCCCAGAGAAAAAAGGGGCAAAAAGCCCCTATCATTCAGCGGACTCCGCGCCCGCCGCGCTTTGATTCCGTATTTCGTTTCAAATCCAAAAGTCTTGCGTCGCTGTCTTTCAAAAAACGCGACAATTTATCTTCAAAAGATGCGGGGAGCGGCTTCGTCGACACATTTTCACGCACCGCCGGTCTTTCTTCCGTCTTTTCACTCTTTTCGGCCAGTTTCTCCCGGCTTTTTTCACCCTTGGCAGCGGACGCCTCCCGCTCGGATTCCGGCATTGCCTGCTTGATGGAAAGCGCAATTTTCCCTTTTTCGTCCACAGAGATAACTTTGACTTGCACCGTGTCGTGGACTTTCAGAAAATCATTCACATCGCGGACGAATGCATCGGAGACTTCCGAAATGTGCACCAGACCCGACCGTTTCCCCGGCAACTCCACAAAAGCACCGAATTTCGTGATCGCCGTCACGCGTCCTTCGAGAATACTGCCCACTTCCGGCACCATATGATCAAAGCCTCCCTCTCGTTTGCATCGAGAAATCAAAATAGAATAGATGTATTATACGAAACTTTCGATGAAACCGCAATTCAGCCGCCCCTATTTCACGTACGGAATCTCGCCATCTTTGACCATGCCGAGATTTTCCCGCGCTTTTCGCTCAATTTCCTTGGGATCCTGCCATTTTTCTTTTTCCGCTTCCAATTTTTTCTGCTCTTCCAAAAGCTCCGTCCGTTTCTGCTCCGCCTCCGAAATTTCCTGCCGCATATGCCAAATTTTGTACGAATTGTCTGCGATGTACCAGAGCGCCGCCAGAGCTGCCAGCAGAAGAAATATTTTTTTCCATTTCGCCAAACGATTCGATTCCTTCCGCACGTTACTCCCTCCCGCGCATCCGATTCACCCACTTGAAGAACGCGGGCTCAGCGGCCAATTCCGCTTCGTATCTCGCATTCTGCGCCGCGACCGCAAAGCCGTAATCCAGCCACGTCTTCACATCCTGCCAACGTTCGTCGTCATCATAAACCGCGACAATCATCAGTCTCCCGTCTCGCTCCGCCGACGCCACGAGGCAATCTCCGGCCGCTTCCGTCATGCCGGTCTTTACACCGTTTGCGCCGGGATAGCCGCTCTCCAAAAATTCGTTTCGATTCTCGACGACCAGCACCGTGCCGTCGCCAAAGGACATCGCGTGCGACGTCTGCTTCACAATCTCCCGAAATTCCGGATTTTTCATCGCATAGCGCGCAATTTTCGCCATGTCCCGCGCCGTGGCGTAATGATTCGGATCGGTCAGGCCGCTCGGATTGGCAAAGTGAGAATCGGAAACGCCGATCACGGCCGCTTTTTCATTCATCATTTCCACGAAACGCGCATACGAGCCGCCCACCGTCTCCGCGACGACAACGGCCGCATCGTTTCCCGACGGAAGCATCATGCCATAGAGCACTTCCACGAGCCAAATTTTCATCCCGGGCCGCAGACCGATGACGGTTCCGTCCTGCGCGGCGGCAAGCGGCGTGATCGTCGCATCCGACCACAAAAGATGCCGTCCTTCTTCCAGCGCCAAAATCGCCGTGAGCATTTTCGTCGTGCTCGCGGGATAAATTCTTTGCGTTCCGTTCTTCTCACCGTAAATCTCACCGGTATTCCCATCCATGACGACACCGGCTTTCGCCGTAATCTCAGGAAGCGGAAGCGGCGCCGGCGGCTGCGGCGGAAGCGGCGTAAAAAAAACAGCCGCACCGAAACCGGACACCGCCAAAAAACAAATCGTCAAAAGAATTTCCCGAATTTTTTTCATTATTTTTGCAAACCCACGCAAACAAAATCAATTCTGATTATGCACAAAAATTTCACTCATTGTACCCGATACCACACAAGGCCGCAAGATGAAAATTTATGACTACTGTTTTTAACCATAGCTGAACAAAGCAATGTTGACACCTGACTCTATGTTCGTCCATCACTTCGGGCACAAAGGTCCGCGCCTCGAAGCG
>CAVEYT010000072.1:0-6762 GCA_963619995.1 Acutalibacteraceae bacterium
CTTTTTTGAGTGAATTTTAGATTTTTTGCCGATCATCGGATAGTTGGGCTTGAGTAATCGTTAAATTGTAAGGGTAATCGTTAAATTATCGAAGGGGTAATCGTTAAATTATTGCTATGGGCAAAAATCGGCTTAAAATGCCGGGAAATGGAGATATTGAACTTGACATATTTTGCTTGGCGCCATATAATGACCGCGGAGAAGAGAACGGAGGACAAAAGGTGTGCATGGCTTGAAAGTTGTACAAGTTTTTCCGGTGCTGTATTTGGCATCGCTTCTTTCGCTTTCCTCTCATGCAATGGACAATCAGCCGTTTATTCAGCAAGAACAACTCAATAAAGACAAAGAAATCGCTCAGTGGAAACAGGAGCGAGACAATTTGCCGCGTGTACAAGTAGATAAAGCAGCCGGTATGAAGGAGCCGCAGGGAGGCTCTCTTTCATCGGCTGCTTTTTATGTGTCCAAAATTTCTCTGGATTCCGTGCCGGAGGAATTGGACTTCTTGTCGGAGATGCTTGCTCCTTACGAAAACCAAACATTGAATTTGGCCGCCATCGAGGAACTGGTCCAAAAGCTAAATCAGAAATTACACGACAAAGGATATGTGACGAGTGAAGTCGTGATTCCGGAGCAGAATATCGGGAGCGGGACATTGCAGCTCCACTGCGTTCCCGGGAAACTTCGCCGCGTCGTATATGCAAAAGGCAGCAAAAAACTTCCGTGGGAGAATGCGTTTCCCATTCGCGAAGGCGATCTTTTGAATGTCCGTATGCTGGAAGAAGGATTGGAAAATATGAAACGGGTACCATCGATTGATGTATCCATGAAAATCCTCCCAACAGGCACGCCGGACGAATCGGATTTGGAACTCACAATCCAAAGCAAAAAACGAGTGAATGGACGTCTTTCCTTTGATGATTCCGGCATCAAAGAAACGGGGAAAAACCAATTCACCATGGCGGTGGGATTGGACCGCGTTTTCAATGCGAATGATACCCTTTTCATTTCCAATACATTGGATACCGGCCTGAATTGGAAAGAGGAAGGAACACGTAGCAAAAGTTTCACCTATTCGATACCGCATGGCAAAAACAGATTGACCATCAGCCACAGCACAAATAAATATAACCAGCTGGTGCCGTCCAAGCCGTATGCCTTTACCAGCTCCGGTGATTCCCAAACGACGCGCGTGACCATAGAGCACATGATTTCCCGTTCCGAGACAGAACGAAAGTCAATCGACATCACCGGCATTAAGCGAGATTCCCATTACTCCATCAATGACACGGAAATTCCCGTACAGGCCATGAATACGTCGGCATTGGAGATTGGATTTAACGACAGAATTTATTGTGGAAGCAACACCTTGTATCTTCGCGTCGCCTACAAGAAAGGGACCGGCTGGTTTGGCTCACAGCCGGAGAATGAATATCCGGAAGCGCCAAAGACCAGATACCAAATGTGGCTCTTGGATATCGATTGGCATCAACCGTTTACCATGGGCCACCGTCCCGCTTCGTTTTCTTGCTCCTTTCATGGGCAATGGAATACCAGAGGCAAACGGCTCTATGGTGTGGATATGATCAGCATCGGAAACCGGTATACGGTGAGAGGCTTCGATGGAGAAACCACATTAATGGGCGAAAGCGGTTGGTATCTCAGGAATGAACTGGCCAGCACGATACCTGCTCTGCACAGCGAAGTCTATCTGGGCCTGGATGTAGGCTCCGTGTATGGCATCAGTACCGAGACGCTGGTCGGCAGAACCATTGCCGGTGCCGCGATTGGCCTGCGAGGGACATTTTCCTCCGGCCTTTCCTATGACGCTTTTATCAGCCGAGCCATATACAAACCGGAAGGATATCACACCCGTCGCTGGACGATGGGATTCGCCGTTACGTACAGATTTTAAGCACATACACAAGTAGATATAGATTTCAAGAATGAATCCAGAGAAAGTGTGAAATATTATGAAGAGAAATCACGTCAATGCATTGACTGCAAAAATCGTAAGCCTGCTTTTGGCGAGTGCATTTTTCAACCCCATGAGCTTTGCCGAAGCTCCGATTCTGCCGGATACCAAAGCACCGGGCAATCGTCAGCCCTTGGTACAGGAAACGGCGAATGGGATTCCGCTTGTTAATATTGCGGCGGCATCTGCCGGTGGCGTGTCTCGGAATGACTATGATCGCTTTAACGTACCCGAAAAAGGCGCGATTCTGAATAACTCCTACACCATGTCACAGACACAGCTTGCCGGCTATGTCCAGGGCAATGCGAATATGGCACAAGGCCCGGCGAAAATTATCGTGAACCAAGTCACCAGTGCCAATCCGACAGCCATGAATGGATTCATCGAAGTCGCAGGAAACAGAGCCGACGTCATCATTGCCAATCCAAATGGAATCACCGTCAACGGTGGCGGATTTATCAACACGTCTCGTGCAATCTTGACGACAGGGAAACCGGAATTTGATGACAAAGAGCGCTTAAAAGACCTCCGGATAGACAATGATGCGACCATTCTCGTCACGGGAAACGGCTTGAACGGCAAGCAGACAGATTTACTCGAGCTTTACACCCGCGCCGCAGAAATCCAAGCCGCTATCTATGGGAATACCGTCAAACTCACCACCGGCGCCAATGTCATTGATGCCGATACAGGAGAAGCCACCGGCATCGAAGGCAACGGCGAGAAACCGGAGATTGCCATCGATGTGAAAGATTTGGGCGGGATGTATGCCGGTCGCATCTTTATTATCGGAAACGAAAAAGGCCTCCCCATCGATATAAAAGGCGCCATTGAAAGTCAGCACTTGGTCTTGGATAACCAAGGAAATCTGTACCATGCAGGCACCACGCACACCACGGAAGATATGACCCTTCATGCCGATGACATAAAAAACACGGGAGTAATGGCTGCTTCCGGACCAATGGACATCCGTGCCGACGGAAATCTGACCAATACCAAGACTCTCGGCAGTGAAGGAAACTTAAATATCTCGGCGAATCAAGTGAGAAACAGCGGGACCATGGCATCCGAAAAAGAAATCTCCCTCACGGTATCGAGTCAAGATGACAACGCATTGGACAACGAAACCGGGGAAATTCTGGCCAATGGAGACATCACCATCCAAGCCGACCATATGAATAACACAAGCGGAAAAATAGCGTCCGGCAGTAATCTTTTGATGCAAGGAAAGACATTGAATAATACCTCCGGGAAACTGACGGCCTATGGGAATAATACCCTTTTTGTCTCGGATGAATTGGACAGCACAAAGGGAGAAATCGCAGCCAATAAGGATGTTTTCATTTCTTCCCGGATGATTCGAAACACCCAAGGCAAAATCGCAGCGGGAGAAAATGTAACGCTTCTCACAAAAGATATTCAGGATGATAGCAAAGAAACCGAACAAGATGGCAATGCACTGGATAATGAATCCGGAGAAATCCTTGCCAACGGAAATGTAACGATTAAGTCGGATGCTATCGACAGCACAAGCGGCCATATTACATCCGGCGGCACTTTGCAAATGACAGGTAAGACGCTGAACAATACGGCCGGAGAAATAACGGCTTATGACAGTGCATCCATCGTTGCAACAGATAAGCTGGATAGTACACAAGGGAAAATAGCAGCCAATAAGGATATTTCCCTTTCTTCTAAAATGATCCGAAATACACAGGGCAAAATTGTCTCGGGGGAAAATATAACGATTCTCACTAAAGACGTCTCGAGTGACGGCAAAACGGCGACGCAGGAGGATAACTCGCTGGATAATGAAAGCGGGGAAATTTTGGCAGATGGAGACATCATCGTTCAGTCTGACAAAATCAACAGTAAAAACGGAAACATGGCGTCCGGCAATCATTTGCAGATGACGGGAAAGACGCTCAATAATACCACAGGGAAACTGACGGCCTATGACAGCGTATCCATCTCCGCATCGGACAAGCTGGACAATGCCCAAGGACAAATCGCGGCCAATCGAGATATTTCCGCTTCCTCCGACGAAATCCGAAATACCCGTGGCACGATGACCGCCGGACAAGACGTAACCATCACAACGAAAGAGATTCAGCTTGATGGGAAATTGTCGGCCGGGAGAAATTTGTCTGTCACGACCGAAAAAGATATCTCCAATGACACGGCAGATGCGGATTTCGGCATCACACAGGCCAATGGAGATTTGACGCTTACGACGAAGGGAAATCTGAGCAATCGAAAGAAACTGGAAGCCAAGGGAACTCTCACCTTGAGCGCCAAAGATATCTCCAATGCGGAAAGCGGCGAAATTAACGGCGGGAATGTTTCCATCACCTCTGCGTCCCTCGTAACCCGGGGACTTATCAGCGCGGATAAAGAAAATACAATCACGACAGACAATTTGCAAAATACCGCCACCGGACGAATTTACGGCGAAGATGTGACCATTTCTGCCAAGACGCTGGAAAACAGAAAAGATAAAGCATTGGAAGAAAAATTGGCTACGGCAATGAAAGATTTGCGCCAAAAGGAAACGGAATTGGATGCAGCCTTTGCGGTCGACGTGACGGCGTTTACTTCGGATGCCCAGAAAAACGCATATTTTTCCGCTATTGAAGACAAGCAGAAAGCTTATGCTACGTCCAAAGAAACGGTTGATGCCATTTTGACCGAAATGGGAAATGTGAAATCTGCGACCATTGCGGCACGAAATAATCTGACCATCATGGGTGATACGCTGCTGAATACGGCCTCTTCCCTCCTCTATGCCGGTGAAGATATGGCCATTACCGAAAGCAAAGACATCACAAACCGGGGAGCAGATATCAAAGCGCAAGGAAATGTGACGATTACCGCGCCCACGATTACTAATGAAAATGAAGCCTTTTCGGCAAAACGCGTCTGGATCAGCCAGGTAACCAATCCGAATCTCATTCGTATTGATGAGAGCGGACACCCAGAACAAGGCCAAGCTTTCGGAGAAGAGGAATTTTCTGACCTCAGTACGGCTTACGGCGTTTTTCACATCAATGGTGTTAATTCAAGTGAGGCCGCGAAAAATTACCATATAGATAACTATACAATTATTCGTACTGTTACGCATACATCCGAAAAGCAAGTACAAGAGACGAAAGCAGGTACCATTTCTTCCGGGAAAGACATGACGCTTACGGGAAATATTACCAATGAAAACAGCCGCATCACAGCGGGCGGTACACTCACAGCTACCGGTGGTACTTTAAATAATATTGCCGATCAAAACCAAGTGCAGCATGTTACCTTTGGTACGACACAAGCGAGCTATACAGAGAAAGAACCATGGCCGCATAAAGCATGGCGTAGACATTACCGCGCCCAGCTTTTCATGACGCCGCAAAAAGAACTTGAGAATCCCACGGCTTTGCCTATCGGGTCTTATGCGGGAAATACCGGTAAGAATCCGAGTCAGGAAGATATCACCCAAACCATGCGGGATACCGTCCGGCAGAATCTGAATCCCTTCCCGAATGTCCAAGGCGTCAATCCGGGCAGTACGGACGTATCCGGAACTACCTTGTCTTTCACGTTGGATAGCTCCCTGTACAAACTGAATCCGCAGGAAGAAGCCAAGTACCTCATCGAAACCGATCCGGCTTTTACCAATAAAAAGGCGTTCCTCTCCTCTGACTATATGTACGAGCAAATGCTCTGGGACAATGACAAAGTGAATAAGCGTCTGGGCGATGGTTTCTATGAACAGGAACTCATTCGGGACCAAATCACCCAGCTCACCGGGATGCGCTATCTCAATGGCTACACCAATGACGAAGAAGAATACAAAGCCTTGATGGACGCCGGTATTGCCTATGCCAAAGAATATAATTTGAAACCGGGTATCGCCCTTTCCAAGGAACAAATGGCCAGCCTCACCGGCGACATCGTCTGGCTCGAGACCACCACCGTTACCGTGAATGGGCAAAACTATGACGTGCTCTATCCGCATGTCTATCTCAAGGCCAGGACGGATAAAATACTCACTGATGACGGGAGCATCATCAGTGCCAATTCCCTTGTCACCGATACGAAAGAAACATTGACCAATCAAGGCACGCTAAAAGGAAATACCATTGTCGCGAAATCCAAGAATATTGTGAACGACGGTAAGATTTTCGCGCGCGATGTTTCCTTGAAAGCCACGCAAGATATCACGCAGAGCGGGATCATCGAAGGCGAGAATATTGTCTCCCTCGATGCCGGTCGAAATATCTCCATGAAGGAAACCATCCGGCAGGGAAAGAACCAAGACATCTTAAACAGTACCGCCGGTATCGCCGTCAAAGGGACAGAAGGCGTGCTCCTCATGCAAGCGGGACAAGATATCTCCATGGCCGGGGCCACCCTTGCCGCCTTGGGCGAAAACGGCTCTGTGATTCTCTCTGCCGGACGGGACATCACCCTGGGGACAGACACCCTCACCGCAAAAAAGGACATGACCGAAAACAGCGACAATTACCTCCGCACCTACCGCAAGACTGAAACGGCCAATACCGTGATGGCAGGAAAAGACATCACGATGGCCGCCAGGAATGATCTCGAGATGAGAAATACGACGGTCGTGAGTGAAAACGGGGCTGTCACAGCCCAAGCCGCCAATGACGTCGCCATCGAAAACGGCTACAACGAAGCGACCGACGACTACGGCTTGAAATTTGAAGTGAGCGGATTCCTTTCTAGCACAACGACGACCATCAAGAGCCATGACGAAAGCAAGACCGCGACTGCCAGCACGATTT
>CAVEYT010000073.1:0-6719 GCA_963619995.1 Acutalibacteraceae bacterium
TTCTCTTTCTTCCACGGGGAAGAAAGAGAATGAAAAACGACAGGAGTTCTGCGGGAAAGCACCCCGCGTGATAATCTCACCGAAAGGTGCAAAACAGAAAATCACCCCGCGTGATTCATCACAAATCAAAGTAACCCGGCGGGATTTTTCGATTTCGCAAGAATTTATGCGCCTGCGGCGCATTCTATCTTCCGGCGCTTCGCGCCACCTTCCTTCAAAGGAAGGCTTGCAGAGGTGTCGCTGCGGCGACATTTTGTAAATGCGGCGACGTGGCGCAAATGACTCGCGGCGAAAGCCGCATTCCGCGAAGCGGAATATCAAATTTTGCAAAAAATATTTTCAGGAAACTCGTGTTTCCTAAAAATTTCACAATTTTTCGTTGACAGAAACGAGGCCATCCTTTATAATTTATCAGTGTGCATAGCACCCTAGAGTCAATTGGGAGGGAGGGATAAAGATGTCTGAGATCAAAGTCAAGAAGGGCGAATCTTTGGATAGTGCTCTTCGCAGATTTAAACGTTCCTGCCAAAAAGCCGGGGTTCTTTCTGAAGTCAGAAAACGCGAGCATTACGAAAAGCCCAGCGTAAGACGCAAGCTGAAATCCGAAGCAGCCAGAAAACGCAAGTTCAAGTAAGGTGAAAGAAATTGACGTTAAAAGAGACGCTGATGGCCGATATGAAAGAGGCCATGAAAGCAAAAGAAGAGGGGAAGGTCGCACTCGCCGTCATTCGGATGGCGCGCGCCCGGATCCGTCAGGCTGAAATCGATGCAGGTCACGCCGATTTTGGGGATGACGAAGTCGTCGCCATTCTCCGCAAAGAGATGAAGCAGCGCAAAGAGACGCTGGCGGAAATCGAAGGCAGCGGTCGCGAAGATCTCATCAGCGAGACAAAAGCCGAGATGGCTATATTGCAGAAGTACCTACCGGCGGAGCTTTCCGAAGAAGACATCCGGAAAGTCGTGCAGGAGATTGTCGGCGCGATGGCGCCCGAGGAACGGAATTTGGGTTCCGTGATGAAGGCGGTCATGGCCAAGCTCAAGGGGAAAGCAGACGGAAAGCTGATCAATCAGCTCGTCCGCGAAGCGCTTTCTTAATCGGCGCGGCACGCTTGACAAAAGCAAGGGTATGGAGTATCCTTGTCGTGTAACAGAATATTTGTTGTCAATGACGGCTCATTTCCTACGGGGGATGAGCCGCTTTTATTTTCCAATTTCCATTCGGTTGAAAACAGGAGGCGTTTTTCATCATGATGAGTAGTGAATTGCTGTATGTCATCCCCGCGGGTCAATACGGAAAAGAAGGGATCTTGTCCCTCTTGGCGCAGCATCCGGAAGTCCGTTTTGTTTCCCTGGTCGGCATCGATTTGGCCGGAAACGACACGGATGAAAAGATTCCGATCGAAATTTTCCTGAAAGATTACGATGATTTCTTCGCCGGGACTGCGGTCCAGACGGACGGCTCTTCCGTCGTGCTGATGGATATCGCCACGCTCAATGATGCGCGCGTCGACATGATTGCGGACAATACGGTGAATTGGTACGTCGATTACAATTACGATAATTTTGATGACGAAGGCCGCCCGATTGGGACGCTCCGCATTCCGAGTTTCTTCATTCACAACGGGAAACGCATCGATTCTCGCTCGATTTTGAAAGATTCCTGCGACTACGTCAGCGCGGAGCTCAAGAAACTTTTCGCGTCGCATCCGGTGAAGGGCATGGAATATCTCCCCTTCGAGGACATCCAGGACATCGTCTTCACGACGGCGACGGAGCTGGAATTCTGGGTGAGAACGCCGAGCGAAAAGGAAACGGTGCAAGACCTTTCCGTTTCTCAGCGTTTGCAGGAACAATATTGGCAGAGAATGCGCGGCAATGTCCGCACGGCGATGGAGCAGGCCATCGAAGAGCTCAATGCGCGCGGTTTTGAAGTGGAAATGGGCCATAAGGAAGTCGGCGGCGTGAAACCGAAGGTCGATGACGAAGGCCATATCACCGGCGTCGTCGAACAGCTGGAAATGGACTGGAAATTCAGCACGAATCCGCTGCAGACTTGCGACAATGAATTGCAGGCTCGCATTCTCATCCGCGAAGTGTTCCGCGAAAACGGGCTGGATGTTTCCTTCCAGGCGAAACCGATCATTGGCGTCGCGGGCTCCGGCGAACATACGCATATCGGGATTGCGGCGCGTCTCAAGAACGGCAAGACCGTGAATCTCCTCGCGCCCGGCAATATGAAGGATGATTTCCTTTCGACTGTCGGCTACGGCTTCATCATGGGCATTCTCAAAAATTACGAAGCGACGAATCCTTTCGTTTCCTCGACGACGGACGCTTTCAATCGTCTGAAACCGGGCTTCGAAGCGCCGGTGTGCATCGTGACCTCGCTCGGCCATACGCCGGATGTCCCGTCCCGAAACCGCACGATTCTGATCGGCCTCGTCCGCGATATCGACAACCCGCACGCGACCCGTTTCGAGCTGCGCGCGCCGAATCCTTTCACGAATACGTATTGCACCGTCGCGGCGCTCTTCCTCACCGCGCTCGACGGCATCAAGTACGCCGTGAAATCCGGCAAGACACCGGCTGAGCTCTGCGCCGAACTCTCGAAGAAAGCGGGCGAAGAAGCGGAATATCTCGAAAAGGATCGCGAATATCGCTGCGAAGAAGATGTCTTTGAAGATTTCACGCAGGAAGAACGCGACGCCATCTTCGGGAAACCGCCGGCGACGGTCTGGGAAAACGTCAAGATCATGCGCAGCCATCCGGAGAAACTCGCTGTTATCACGGAAGGCGGCACGCTCAATGACACGCTCGTCAATTCCTTCATGGCCAGCATTCTCTACCGCTGGGAAAATGAGCTCGTCGACCGTCTCATCCCGAAGACGGAAGCAATCGTGAAACGCATGAAGAAACTCGACAACGAAGACAAGCTCGATGAGAAACGCTGGAAGAGCATCAAGATGAAGCGCGTGGAACTGGCGAAAGACACCGAGGAAGGCGAATGCATTTGCACGCGTCTCAAGAAAGCGCTCGAAGCGAAGAATTACGACAAAGCGTCCGATCTCCAGATCGAAATGATGAAGAAGGCGGAAGCGCTGGAAAAAGAATACGCCGTCTACGCCCTGAACATTTTGAATGATTAAGGAACCACTGATTAAATCGAAGAATCTTATTTTGCGGCATAATTATGCAATACTGCGTCAAAGGGCTCCTTAAATAGCATCACTATTTGCGTCGCCCTTTTCCTTGTCTTGCATAATTATGCTGGTCGCAAAATCAGATAACGATTTAATCCGCGCTTCCTTAAGGACGGAAGGTTTCCTAATATTTTTTCATCCCATTTCTTTTCATACAACGGAAAGAGCCCCGCAGTGATGCGAGGCTTTTTTCGTGGGGGAAACGGGAGGAAGCTTACTGGCTTTCTGTGAAATATAGTATAATGAGGAATATGAATTGATATTACGGATGGGGCGAGAAAAATGAATGAAACAAAAGAGGGATTTCCTATCTGGGATGAAGAATTTGATCGAGAGCACTTTACGCCGGAGGAAATAGCGGAGACAGACAAGTTTCCTCGATTACAGCACTTGTAAAGGCGCGGTATGAGCAAGAAATGTTTCGTAAAAAAGGAGGATGGAAAATGACGGAGATTGAGAAATTGGCGGAGATGATTTCTTCGCATCGGCGGATTGTGTTTTTCGGCGGAGCCGGCGTTTCCACGGAATCGGACATTCCGGATTTTCGCGGGAAGGACGGGCTGTATCGACAGAAAAATGACTATCCTTGGTCAGCGGAGGAAATGCTCTCGCATCATTTTTACGTCGAGCATCCGGTGGAATTTTATACGATTTACAAAGAGCGCGAAGGGATGATGCTGCGTGCGAAGCCGAATCGGGCGCATTACGCGCTGGCCGAGCTGGAGCGGCGCGGGAAACTTTCGGCGGTCGTGACGCAAAATATCGACGGGCTGCATCAAAAAGCGGGGAGCCGCGTCGTGTGGGAATTGCACGGCTCCGTTCTCCGCAATATTTGCCAAACTTGCGGCAAGACGGTCGGCATGGAAGAATTTTTGGAGCTCTGCGATCCCATCCCGCGCTGCCCGGATTGCGGCGGCGTCTTGAAACCGGATGTGGTGCTCTACGAAGAAGGGCTGGACGGTCACGTCATCGACGGCGCGATCAAAGCGATTCGCGGGGCGGATATGCTCATCATTGGCGGGACGAGCCTCGTCGTCTATCCGGCGGCAAGTTTCATCGATTACTTCCGCGGTGATGCGCTTGTCCTCATCAATCGCGACCCGACGCCCAGAGACAGTGCGTGCTCGCTCGTTTTCCGCGAGAGCGTGGGCGAAGTCCTCGAAAAAGCCGTGGCGCTTTCGGGAGGCGAGATTTGAAGAAATATTGGCTCTTGGCGCTGCTGTTTTTGTTTCCTTTCGGCGCGGCGGAAGGGAAACTGGCCGATGAACGGCTGGCAATCGGCGGGATGACGCCGGGGAGTCCCGAAGAATATATCGTCGCCACCTACGGGCCGCCGACGCGAAAGGAAAGAAGTTTTTACGCGCCGCGAGGCGAATGGATTGATGAATACGTCTACGGCGACTCTTTTTTCATTTCCGTGCTGGAGAAAGAGAAGCAGGTCTTTCGCATCATGTCGCTCGGGCAGAAAAACGGACTCGCGACGCCGGACGGAATCGCCGTCGGCGCACGGTTCACAGACGTCATTGCCAAGTATGGCGAGCCGGATTTGCGCCAAATCGATGGGGATACGGATTATTTTTGGTATTTCGGCGACAGTGAAAAAGGAAATCTGGTCTTCCATGTGAGTTTTGGCTATGTGACGGGGATTGTTTGCGGGAGGAAATGAGGTTCCGTTTTCTTGCGGCTCCCTTTTTTCGTCAGGCGCAAGATAGTTATTAGCTGTTAGCTGTTAGCTGTTAGTTTTGGGCGTCTCATGGAGGTCGAGACGTCAGATTAAAAAGTTAGAAGTTAGTAGTGAGCAGTTAGCAGTGCAGGTGTCGCCTTGTGCAAACGAACAGGAGCCTTAGGAACGTAGAGACGCGAGGCGACTGTGAGTGCCATGCAAAGCTCGGCGACGATTTTTGCAAATGGGATGGAATAAAAATAGTATTTCTTGTCAATTTGCAGGGAATGCTATATAATGGCAATAGAAAGGGACGTCGTGCGACGAGCACGCCCCCTATTAGAAAACTAATTAGAAAGACAGCCGCGCATTTTCGACTACGAGCGGCTGTTTTTCTATGGTTAATCCGTCAAAACAAAGATAATTGCCGTGAGGAAGAACATAAAAATGTCAACCAAAACGATCAACAATAATAAATGTCCCATAGTATCACCCCTTTCATCGGGGGCGATCCAGTAGCCCGTCGCCTAGACGTCCTGTAGAAATGGTATCAAATTCTCGCTGTTTTGTCTATGTTTATATGATGCATCTCTCTAAGCGCCGCCATATGCTATAATGTTTCCATTATTTCCTTCGGACTTTCAATCCGTTGTGTGATGATGGTCGACCATTTTGGTCGGGAAGGAGTGAAAATGAAAAAGAAAGTCGTCGTCGCGATGTCGGGTGGCGTGGATTCCACGCTGGTCGCTCGGCTTATGCAGGAGGCGGGGTATGAGGTGTGCGGTGCCACGATGCGCGTGTTTCCGGAGCAGGATACGACGGATGCCGAGGCGATGGCCGCGTTTCTTCAAATTCCGCACAAGGTGCTCGATGTCACGGAGCCGTTTCGAGAGGTGGTGCTCAAAAATTTCATCGATTCGTATGCGGCGGGGGTGACGCCGAATCCTTGCATGATTTGCGATTTGCATATCAAATTCGGTTTGTTTTATGAAACGATGCGCCGCGAATTTTCCGCGGAGTATTTTGCGACGGGGCATTATGCGCGGATTGTGTACGACGAGGCGCGGGGGCGCTATGAGGTGCGAAAGGGGCTGGATCTGAAAAAAGATCAGTCGTACATGATGTACCATTTGACGCAGGAGCAGCTGGCGCACATTCTGTTTCCGCTGGGGCGGACGGAGAAGACGGCGACGCGGGCGATGGCCGAGGAGCGGGGGCTTCCCGTCGCGCACAAGGCGGAGAGCCAGGACATCTGTTTCTTGGCGGGCGAGCGGTCGTATGTGGAATATTTGGAGAAACGGGCGCCGGCAATTTTTAAGCCGGGGGAGATTACGGACGGAAACGGACGGGTGCTCGGCCGGCACAAAGGATTGGTGCGATATACGATCGGGCAGCGGAAGGGTCTTAGAATCGCGTCGCCGGTGCCTCTCTATGTGACGGCGCTCGATGCGAAGACGAATCGCGTCATCGTCGGCGAGAATAAAGATTTATTTCGGACGGAGCTCTGGGCGGATCGTCTCGATTTTCCGGACGGAGAAGCGCCGGGGGCGGAATTTACCTGCGAGGCGAAAATCCGCTACGGGGCGCACACGGAGAAATGCCGGGTGAAACTTTCGGATGACGGTCGCGCTCAAGTAACATTTGCGACGCCGCAGCGCGCGATCACGCCGGGTCAATCGGTGGTGTTTTATGACGGCGATCGATTGATCGGCGGGGGAACGATCGTTTTGTGAATGAAAGCTTGAAAAGATTTTCAAGCTTTTTTCGCAACTCTTTTATAAAAAATCACGCGGGGTGTTTCCCCGCAGAACTCCTGTCGTTTTTCATTCTCTTTCTTCCCCGTGGAAGAAAGAGAA
>CAVEYT010000074.1:0-6689 GCA_963619995.1 Acutalibacteraceae bacterium
CGCGTGGTGGCAATTTCGGCCGAAGAATTGCATAAAAACCTGAGTATGCTTCGTGGGAAAAAGAAGCGAAGCGCGGATACAGGAAGGGGAGAAAAGGTATGAGCCAGGAGGAAAATTTCGGTTTTGCTTTGAAAGCGAAGCGTCGTGAGAGGATCCGCAGAAGACGTATTACCGCTAAAACGCAAGAATTTTATGTACGGTACAGCAATCAGTATGAGGATATGTGCCAACAGGGATTCTTGGATTATATCCCGGACGAGATGGAGCAGTTTGAGGAAGATTTGGAATCGATCGAAGAGTCGCTTTACCATAATCCCGAAAGGGCCAGAGCAATCAGCCGGGAGGTGGGAAGTTACATTCACAGCTTGTGGATGCTTGGCAAAGAGGCCGGAAATGATTTTCGGGAATCGGCACGATTGGCGCGAGCTGAGGCCAAAAGAGAAAAGGCGGCGGCGCAAAATGCGGCGATAACGCATTATTATGATGTGGTTGGCCGCCTGGATTCTATCGTGGCCAATTTTGCCGGATCTTCTTTGGAGACAATTAAAAACGATATTCTTTCGGGGCGGGTAGCGACTCCGCAAGAAGCAGATGCCGCATTATCCAAGGTGATTGAAAAAGCTAAAACGGAGGCCAATGAGTGGAAAGAAAAAACGCGGGAGAAACACGCTAAGTCAGCCGTTATTGAACAGATAGAAGAGGTAAGAACTTCGGTACAGGAAGAAAAATTCGAAGATGATAAAAAATCGGCGGAACTCCTTGCAAAGTTGGATGAGATCAAGGAGCGGGTCGAGAAAGGAGAGCTCGGTATCAGGGAAGCGGCGGTCGAGAGCCATCGCGTAGAAGAAAAAGCGCAAGAAACACTAGTCGATGAAGAAGCGCGCTGCGAAATGGTCAAAGCCATTGTAGAATGGTTTCGGAAGCATGGCTTCACGGTTTCACAGCCGATGCTCGTTGACGGTGTCGTATGCATTACGGCTAAAACTCCATCCGGAAAGCGTGGGCAATTTAAAGTAATGCCGGATAAGATGTATTATCGATTAGACGGTTATGAAGGACAAAGTTGTCTTAAAGATATTGCCGAAGCAAAAGAACAATGGGAATCTGTATACGGGTTCCGGCTTTCGGATGAAGTGGTGACTTGGCAAAACCCGGATCGTATTTTACGTCGGCAGGGTCAGACGGAATCGGATATAGGAGGAAATTACTGATGAGTGAGATGTGGCTGGAGCGGCTCGAAAGAGAAATGAAACTTCGCGGCGCCGTGATTCTTTTCGGAAATACGAATGATATGATTCGCAATCCTCAAAAAAGCGGCATGTATACCTCGGTCGTTGATTGTGTCCGCGATATGGCTTTCAAAAGCGGATATGAGCGTGTCATTATGTGGAATCGAGCCGAAGGCGGCAGCATGTGGGAAAAAGGTGCTGCCTCTTCTTCTGCCCTTCCCGGTATGGAGGAGGAAAATGTGCAAAACGGTGAGCCCTACAAATTCGAAGAAAGTTTTGATGAACCAAAAACCGATACAAAATATGATAATCCCGATGAATTTTTCCCACATCTTCGCTCCATGCTGAGGGATAATAAAGGGGGTCTCGCGGCCATCATTGATTATTCGGATTATCTTTTCGGGGATGGAAGAAGTCTTTCCGAGCAAGAGCGGAAAAATATCACCAATATGATGATTGCTATTTCCCAGAGCCAAGAATATGGGTTGCATTTTGCAGACGCAGACTATACCGGAAATCTGCTCATTTTGGTGACTAAGTCTACGGGTGCGATTCCGCCTTCGGTGTATGTGGACAATCCTTTGGTGACAACAATCAACGTCCCGCTTCCGGGAAGAGAAGAACGAGAGGCTTATGTGAATAGAGAAAAAAACATCTTGAAATTGTCGCCCGGAATCGGACAAGACAATGTAAAAGATGATTTCATTGATGCGCTCGATGGGTTCAGCTTGAAAAATATTGCGCAAATCATCAAGCTGTCCAATCAACCGAAAGATCCCATGAATTTCGAGAAACTTATCAATTTATATCGTTACGGGGAAAAGAAAAGTCCGTGGGAAGAATTGTCCTATGAGAAACTCAAGCAGGCCGAGGAAGTCCTGGGTGCGCGCGTGAAAGGGCAAGAGGATGCCGTCAAAAAAGTGCGGGATGTGATTATCCGCGCATACACGGGATTTGCCGGGCTCCAACATTCCGCGAAACAAAAGAAGCCCAAAGGCGCGTTGTTTTTCGTGGGGCCAACCGGTGTCGGCAAGACGGAGCTGGCCAAAGCCTTGGCGGAATTTGTCTTTGGTGACGAAAGCGCCTATCGTCGATTTGATATGACCGAATATGCGCAAGAGCAGAGCGATCAGAGATTGGTCGGGGCGCCTCCCGGATATGTCGGTTACGAAAAAGGCGGGGAACTGACCAACGCCGTGAAAGAAAAACCGTTTTGCGTCCTGCTTTTTGATGAAATCGAAAAAGCACATGGTCGCATTATGGATAAATTCCTGCAAATTCTGGAAGATGGCAGATTGACGGATGGCAAGGGAGAGACCGTATATTTTTCGGAAACATTTATTATTTTCACATCCAATATCGGAGCGGCCGAAGCGGACATTTCCAATAGTGCCGAGGAGACGAAGAAATATTTCATCGAAAAGGTCAAGGAGCATTTTGTCAATGAACTTAAACGCCCGGAAATATTAAATCGTATCGGAGATGCCAATATCGTGCCATTCAATTTCATTCAAAATGATGATGTGCTGGTGAATATCGGTCAGTCCAAATTCAGGCCGATTCGCGATTTTATCAAAGAGCGTTATAAAGCCGATATTCGTTTCGATGATGAGGCGGCGGTCTTTAAGTGGCTAAGCCGTACCGTGAATAAGAATAATGGCGGTCGCGGCATGTTAAACGCGATGGAACAACATCTCATCAATCCGCTTTCGGATTTTGTCTTTGAGGAAAAGGAGAAATTGGAAAGAGGCGGGAGAACGATCCGGGTGTCTCCTGTACCACTTAAGGATGGGTCTTGGGTTTTGGATTTTGATTTGGTCTGAACAATCATGGCATATCTAAATCTGGCGGCAGTTCGCCCTTGCACGGAGGCGGAAGGGCCGGGGAAACGATTTGCTGTCTGGTGCCAGGGATGTATGCGGCGCTGTCCCGGCTGTTGCAATCCTCATATGCAGGCCATGGAACGGAAATATCTTGTCACGGTGGACGCTTTGATGGATTTGATTTTGATGCATCGGGAAAAAGACGGCATCGAAGGTGTGACATTCATTGGCGGAGAGCCGATATTGCAAGCGAAAGGATTTTCCGAGCTTGCCCGAAAATGCCAAGACAACGGTCTCTCCGTCCTGTTGTTTACCGGATTTTCTCATGAGGAATTACAGAAAGCGAAAAATACCGATGTGGATAACTTGCTGAAATATTCCGATATTTTGGTCGATGGCGAATTTGTCGAAGCCCTCTACGACAAGACGCGCGATTGGGTGGGGTCTACGAATCAGAACGTGATTTTTTTGAGCGATCGCTATCCCAAGGGAATTGAGTATGAGAAGGGAGACCATAGTACGGAAATACGGATATCGACTGATGAGATTCAGATAAACGGATGGCCGATTGAAATAAAGTGAAGGCGATACTTTCATTGGAGTGACATGATTGGTATTTCACTCTGTAAGGGGCGTGCTATAATGTTGTGAGTCATAAGGAATCGATGATTAAATCGCAAAATCAGATAACGATTTAATCATCGATTCTTTAAAAGGAGGAGAGCAGAAATGGATGAATCAAGGAAAATAGATTTCAAAAAGCGTGGTGCCATTTTCTTTGGCTTGGCACTTTTTTATCTTACGATTCTTTTCGTTTTGCAAATGGCTTTCACCGGCGACGCTGTGTGGCTTGACGAAATAATCTGCATCATGTGTGGTGCTTTTTTGTTTGCAATGATTCCGACAATGATTCCGACAATGATTCCGACATCTTATGCCCCTTCGTGGCGTTTTAGCGTCGGTTATGCCATTGGCTTTTTCCTATACCTTTGTCTCAATCTTTCCATCTATCCATGGCAATTATGCGATGAAATTGTCGTAGATTCCTTCTTTATCAGATTGACGGTCTACTATGGTATTATCTTTTATGTGGTAGCATGGCTTTTGGGACTTTGGGGAAAATCAGTAAAAAATACAATCCTTAGATGGCTTTTTTATGTATTGGCGGCCATTGTGTGCGTGGTCGGGCTTTGGCATACATTGATGCATTGGTATATTTGGGTTTCACGATATTTCCTGTGGTATATCTATATGCCCGACAGATGCTTTTTCTAAGGAAACAAGGGGAGCATAGCGAGCTTTGCTTCTGAATGATCATGGACGGAACCGCCGAAGGGACGGATTTAAGCTGCAAAAGTGTCGTCATAGATGGTCTCGTGAGTCTTGATCGGATGTTTCGTGTGGTTGGTGACCGCTTCATTCACTTCATTGAAATGTTGTCGGGTTTATCGGGTAAATTTTCAATGAGATGATTGATTTTTCGGTGACTTCGGGGTATCATATCCATTGAAATGTAGCATGGCAAACCCGGTAAGTTTTCAATGGAGGCAGCGATGGAAATCGAGCGAGAGCGTTATTTGCGGAAGATTATTTCCTTTATGTGGGATGGGCAGGTGAAAGTGATCACCGGGATTCGCCGATGCGGGAAGTCGTATTTGCTTCGCCATTTGTTCCGGAATTATCTTCTGGACGAGGGAGTGGCCGAGGATCATATTCTGTCTTTTGCGCTGGATTTGACGCGGGATATCCGCTATCGGAATCCTTTGGCGCTGGCGGCGCATGTCCGCGAGGTGGCAGAGGGCAGTACGGATCGGTATTTCCTTTTTATTGACGAGATCCAGATGTCGGACGAAGTTTCCAATCCTTATTATCCGGATGGAAAGAAGATCACTTTTTATGATGCGCTCAATGATTTAAAGTCGCTTCCCAATTTGGATATCTATGTGACGGGCAGCAATTCCAAAATGCTGTCTTCCGATATTCTGACGGAGTTTCGCGGGCGGAGCGATGAGATCCGGGTGCATCCGCTTTCTTTTGCCGAATATTACGCGGCGGTGGGCGGCGATAAGCAGGATGCTTTTGAGGAGTTTGCTTTCTATGGGGGGATGCCGCTGATTTTGTCCCGATCCACGGAGGCGGCGAAGATGGCGTATCTGAAATCGCTGGTTTCCGAGGTATACTTGAAGGACATTGTGGAGCGAAAGAAGATCAAACGCGAGGATGTGCTTTCCGCGATTTTGGATTTGCTGTGTTCGTCTGTCGGTTCGCTGACGAATCCGACGAAGGTGGCAGCGGCTATCAACAGTGTGCAGAAGCGAAGCGGCGAGGATGTCGTGGCTTTGAATACGGTGAAAGCGTACATGGATCATTTGGCGGATTCGTTTCTTTTTACCGAATGCAAACGTTGGGATGTCAAAGGGAAGAGCTATTTCGATTATCCCAATAAATATTACTGCGAGGATATCGGTCTTCGAAATGCCCGTATCGGTTTCCGGCAGCAGGAAATGACGCATATCATGGAGAATATCATTTTTAATGAGTTGATGATCCGGGAGTGTGCGGTCGATATCGGGATCGTTTACGGAAACGAGAAAAATGCAAAAGGAAAGGCGGCGTCGGTGACCCGGGAAATCGACTTTGTGGCGACGTCCGGCGGCAGGAAGTGCTACATTCAGTCTGCCTACGCACTGGGAACGGAGGAGAAGGCGATCACGGAAAACAAGCCTTTTGCGCTGACGGGAGATTCTTTCCCGAAGATCATCGTGCGTCACGACATTCGCAAGCGTTGGTATGACGACAACGGCGTTTTAAATATCGGCGTCATCGATTTTTTGCTGGATGACACGCTTGCCTGAATTTTGAAAATTTTGCAAAATAAAACTGCTCACTGTGATTCGCTCAAGGTGGGCAGTTTTTGTTATTCGCTATCTGTTTACCGGTCGCCGGTGGCGCGAAGCGCGTTCCGGCTAAGCCTTCTTCGGGAGGCGACCTTCCGGTGGACGGTCGACGGTGCCCCGTAGGGGCGGATGATGGTCGTCTGTATGTGAGAAATCAGTTTTTCTCTCTCGTTCCCTTGCCCGGTACGTGTACACGTGTTATAATTTTCTTGTAAGGAGGTCATTATGTTAGCTATTTATCCTGCCATCATTCACGACGATTCGGACGGACTTTGGGCGGAATTTCCGGATTTGCCCGGATGCGCCACACAAGGCGATACGCAAGAGGAAATTCTTGAGAGTGCCGCCGAAGCGATGGAATGCTATCTTCTGGGGCTTTTGGAAGACGGAGAGAATATCCCCGCACCGTCTGCTCCGAAAAATATTTCCTGCGCTCCCGGCACGTATTTGTCTCTCATCCGGGCTGATATCGATTTGGCCAAAAATACGAAATCGGTGAAAAAGACGCTCACGATTCCCGCTTGGCTCAATCAAAGAGCGCTCGCTGCCAATGTGAATTTCAGCAATCTTTTGCAAAACGCACTGATGAAAGAATTGCACGTCACGCCGAGATAAAATCAGCCGCACTCTGTAAGGGGTGCGGCTTTTTTGTGATTTAATAAAATGCGGCGGAGCCCCTACCTGCTAAGCCCTCCTTATCGGAGGAGGGTGCCCCGAAGGGGCGGGTGATGGGACGCGAA
>CAVEYT010000075.1:0-6685 GCA_963619995.1 Acutalibacteraceae bacterium
AAAAATTCTTCATCGAAATCCAAATACGGAAGCAAATCGATCTTCGTCAAAAGAATCGCGTCCGCCCGCTCGAAAGCCAGCGGATATTTGTACGGCTTGTCGCTTCCGTCCGCGACGCTGACAATCAGAAGCCGCCGACTTTCGCCGATGGAAAGCTCCGCCGGGCAGACCAAGTTTCCCACGTTCTCGATGAACAAAATCCCCGGCTGTGGAAATTCCATGGCGTGCACGGCATTGTGGACGAGCGGCGCATCGAGATGACACGCGCCGAATGTATTGATTTGCGCCGCCGAGATGCCTTTTCCGCGCAGCGTCTTCGTATCGATATCCGACTCGATGTCCCCTTCGATGACATACGCTTTTTCGTGCAAATGACGAAGCAGACACAGAAGGGACGTCGTCTTTCCCACGCCGGGTGCGCCCATGACATTCACGGCCCGAACGCCGAACGATGACAAATATTCCCGCACATGCGCGGCGATGTGATCGTTCCGACTCGATGTCCCCTTCGATGACATACGCTTTTTCATGCAAATGGCGAAGCAAGCATAGAAGGGACGTCGTCTTCCCCACGCCGGGCGCGCCCATGACATTCACGGCCCGGACACCGAATGACGACAAATATTCCCGCACGTGCGCGGCGATGTGGTCGTTTCTTCCGTAAATATTTTCTTTGACGTCGGCACTCACCATGTGCATAATGATTTCTCCTATTCTTCCGAATTGATTTCGATATCCACCGTATCGATGTAAAATTCTTTGCCGAATTCCGTCGGCGAGCCGTCCCCGCCGCAATCGGGGCAAGTGAAAGAAAATCGTTTCCTTTCAAATAATCGTCCGCAAACATCGCAACGCAAAAGCGGCGCGACGGAGCGAATCGAAAGCTGCGCGCCCTCCGAGAGCGTCCCCTCTGCGACGACGTCGAAATACATTTGTATCGATTCGCCGATGAAGCTGGAATCTTCGCCCACGACGAGATGAATGTTTCGCACCCGTCCGCCGCGCGCCCGTGCCGCCTCTTCGGCCATGCGCACGATCTCGACCGTCACGGGATATTCATGCATCCGGCTTGTCCTTGTCGTCTTTTTGGCCGTCCGCCGGTTTTTCGGAAACGGACGGTTTGGGGGAAACGGACGCCGCGCGCCCTCTCCGCTCCGGCATCTGTCCGTACACCGTCACTTCTTTTTGATTGTCCGCATAGCGACCGAGCGAGAGGCATTTCCGCGGACAGTTGTCGATGCACGTCCCGCAGTTGACGCACTTCTCCAGATTGATGCGCCACATTCGCGTCGGCCGATCCACCGTGATGGCGCCTTCCGGACAATTTCTCTCGCACATGCCACAGAAAACGCATTTGGAAATATCGTTTACGACATGGCTCTTCTCGCTATCGAAACGAGCGTCCGGCTGCTCGACGGTTTTCTGCGATTCGATCCGCCCGTCTTTTTGCACGGCTTGCATGACAATATCCGATTTCTCTTCGTCGGGATCGGTGTAATGCGGATCCATCGACAGACATTTCTTCGGACAATTCTGCACACAGAGGCCGCATTGGATACACGCAAACGGATTGATGCGCCACGTCCCCGTCTTACGGTCGACGACAATCGCGCCCGTCGGACAGTTTCGCTCGCAAAGACCGCACAGAATGCAGCGGCTCACATCATTGGCGACCCGGCCGCGCGTCCCTTCCGGATACGTTTTCGGCGTAAACGGATAATCGGACGTCACCGGCGGTTTGCACAGATTGGCCAGCGCTTGCTTCACATAAATTAAATAGCTCATGACTCGCTCCTTGCCCGATCAACGCTCGCAGCAACTGATACAGGGATCGATGGTCAAAATGATATTCGGCACATCGGCCAAATCGCATCCCGAAAGCATTTTGACGAGAGACGGCAGATTGCTGTTCGTCGGGGTGCGCAGACGGAAACGCGAGAGAAATTTCGTCCCGTTTCCTCTGGCGTAATAGATGGCTTCGCCCCGCGGCTGCTCGACGCGCGTGAAATATTCGCCCTTCGGCATCCCGCGCACGGGGACGGCAATCGGTCCTTCCGGCAAATTTTCCAGTGCGCCCAAAATCAAATCGATGGATTGATACAATTCTTCTATCCGCACGCGAACCCGCGCGAGACAATCGCCTTCATGGGCCAGCACGGGACGGAAATGCAAATCGCGATACGCGCCGCCGTCATCGGCCATGCGATAATCATTGGCAATGCCGCTCGCCCGCGCCAGGGGGCCGACGCAGCCCAAAGCCATCGCATCCGCCGAAGAGAGGACACCCACGCCTTCCAGACGGTACTGCACCGTATCGTCGTACAAGAAGACGCGCGCCATATCTTCAATCTCGCGGCGAAGCGCGGACAATTTCTCCGCCATTTTCTTTCGCATCGCATCCGTCAGATCCCGACGCACGCCGCCAATCTCGCAGACGGAAAAAATCACGCGCCCGCCGGTCGTTTCTTCAAACAAATCCAAAACGGTCTCGCGAAGCCGCCACGCGTGCATGAAAATACTTTCAAATCCCAGTGCGTCGGCACCGAGCCCCAGCCAGAGCAAATGGCTGTGGAGGCGCGAGAGCTCATGCCAAATCGTGCGCAAATACTCGGCGCGACGCGGCACCTCGACGTCCATCATGCCTTCGATGACTTTCGCGTACCCCCAGCCGTGACCGAAGGAACAAATACCGCACACGCGCTCGGCGACAAAAATATATTGCTTGAAATCTTTTTTCTCCACCAATTTTTCCAGCCCGCGATGCACATAGCCGATGGACGGCACGGCGCGCACGACTTTTTCATCGGAAATTTCCAAATCGAGATGAATGGGCTCGGGAAGCACCGGATGTTGCGGCCCAAATGGAACGGTCGTCAGCTCAGCCATGGTCTTCCTCCTTCTTCACAATCGACGCATCCACGCCGAGTCCCTGCCGCAGATTCACTTTGACGGCACTCTTGGCGTGCGCCGGATCGTCCAAATCATGCCACGGCGTTTTCTTCGCCAAATGGAAAAAATGCCCGGCGTAATCGACATCGGGAGAAATGAAACGAATATCAAGCCCAAAGAGATCGTGGATTTCATTTTCCCAGACGAAAGCGTACCAATAGAGACTCGTGACGCTCATGACGGAGCCGTCTTCCGGGACGATGAGGCGAAGATGCGACAAAAAGAAATTTTTATCGAAAGAATATGTGAGTTCATAGCCTTCCGGCACGCGCACCGCCAAAATCTGCACGAGCCGCGCACCTTCTTTTTGATAACGCGCCACCCGCTCAAGCAAATTTTCCGGACGAATCTCGATAAATTGCTGTTTCATCAGGCCCCTCCCTTCGCCGCTTGCTCCGCCGCTTTCATTTTCGCGGCAAGCTGGCGTTTCTTCGTTTCCAAAACGGACAGCCCTCGCACGACGCCGTCGATGATGGCTTCCGGTCGCGCTGCGCAACCCGGCACATAGACATCGACGGGAATCGCCATGTCCATGCCGCCCAGCATGTTGTAGCATTCGCGGAAAATGCCGCCCGTGCAAGCGCAAGTCCCCACCGCGATCACGACTTTCGGCGCGGGCATCTGCTCGTAAATCTGGCGCACGACGGGAAGATTTTGCGCGTTCACGCCGCCCGTCACCAAAAAAATATCCGCGTGCTTGGGATCGCCCGTATTCACGATCCCGAAGCGCTCCACGTCATAAAGCGGCGTCAGGCAGGCCAGCACCTCGATATCGCAGCCGTTGCAGGACGATCCGTCGTAATGAATCAGCCACGGCGATTTTGTTTCGTATCCCATGCGCCCTCCTTATTTGAAATACATGAGCGCCGCCACATTCACGAAACCGGACAGCAACGTAAAAACCCAAGACAGCGCGAGCATCCGTTCCCATTTCATGCGCGCGCAGCAGACGTCGACCAAAATACCGCCGAAGAAGACGATTTCACAGACGACGAGTCCCAAAATCGACGTCCAAAGCGAAGTGCTCACAAAGAAGAGCATCACGAGGCCGAAGAGAAATACATTCTCGTACCAGTGCGCCAGCTCCACCATCGCCAGCGTCCGCCCCGAAATTTCCGTCTTCAGCCCGCCGACGAGTTCTTGATGCGCTTCGTGCGACATCGAGAGATCAAAGGGCGATTTCCGGAATTTAATCAAAAGAATAAAACAGAGCCCGACGAAAATGCCCGGCATGCGGAGGATATTCATCGTTTCCGTCTGCATGATGTCCCCGACGGCAAAGCTACCGGACGCCAGATAGAAACCGAGCGCCACCAAAAGAAGCATCGGCTCGTAAGCCATCGTCTGCAAAAGTTCCCGCTCCGCGCCAATCTGACTGTACGGAGAATTGACGGCGTAGGCCGCGATGATGATGCAGACGCTTGCCATCGTCAAGGTAAAGACGACGAGCAAAATGTCCCCGCGCGCAAAGAAAATCAGCCCCGTCAGAATCACGAAAATCAAAAAGCCGAAGACGTAGAAACTTTCCGCCTGATTGACGCCGACCGGTTCTTTCCCCCACAGTTTGAAAAAATCATAAAACGGCTGGAAAAGCGGCGGCCCTTTTCGTCTCTGCATCCGCGCCGTGATTTTCCGGTCGAAACCCGACAAGAGACCGCCCAAAAGCGGCGCCAGGAATAGATACGCCACGCCGCCCAATCCGTACCAGATATACTCAGACATGCAGCATCCCTCCCAGCGTCAGCGCGAGCTCCAAAATGACACAGCCCAGACAAGCCGTGTATCCGATTCGTTTCACCCATTCTTCTCCAAACCAAGCGTCCATGTACCAATTCCGAAGCGTGACCGGCACGACATGACCCGCGACGCCGCGATACGCCGTATCCTGCCCCAGATTTTCCCCGGCCAAATTCGTCACGACCTTGCGCTTCATGCGGCTGTGTTTCCCGAAACGCAGGCAGAGGGAAATCAGCAAAATCACCATAATGGACATGATCCAAAGATTGCTCTGCGCGATGACGTCCGTCACGACAGGATACGTTTCCGCCAAATACGGCATGACCAAAAACTGAGAAACGAGCGGAAACAGCACGCACACCACCAGCGTCAGGCCGGAGAGGAAACGAAGCGTCATCCATTCGACCGGCACAATCCCGACCTCCCGATTCTCGTTCGTCGGAATGTACGTCGTGATTTTTCCGAGCCATTTCGTCCAGTAGAAAAGCGTCGTCGCCGAGCCGAAAACGAGGACGAGCAGCAAAATCGGCTGCCCCGCATCGACAAATGCTTTCATCGCCGCCCATTTGGAAATGAGCATTCCGAACGGCGCCAGAAACATCCCGCAAATCCCGATCACCATACAAAGCGAAAGATGCGGCATCGAATTGAAAATGCCGTCGAAGCGCTCCAGATTCCGACTGCCGAGCTGCTGCTCCGCCGTGCCGACCGTGAGAAATAGGAGGCTTTTGGCGACCGCATGAAAAATGACAATCATGATGGCCGTCCACGCGGCTTCAAACGATCCCGTCCCCGCGCAGCAGACAATGAGTCCCAAATTGGAAATCGTCGAGTACGCCAGCACTTTTTTTCCGTCCGATTGCGAAATGGCCGCGCAGGAAGCAAAGAAAAATGTCGCGCCGCCGACCAGCATCGCCATGACACCGACATGATTGTTTCCCATCAGCGGACACAATTTAATGATGAGAAACACACCGGCCTTCACCATCGTGGACGAATGCAAGAGTGCCGACGTCGGTGTGGGCGCCACCATCGCTCCCAAGAGCCAGCCGGAAAACGGCATCATCGCCGATTTCGTAAATCCGCAGAAAACGAGAAGCGCCACCGCCGGTTCCACCGGAAATCCCATGCGCCCCAACGCAATCAGCGACGAAAGCTCCACCGTCCCGTACGTCCATCCCATCCAGACGATGGCCAACGCAAACGCCAACCCGCCGAAAAGATTCATCCACAGCGCTTTGCAAGAATTGTGAATCGCCTCATTCGTCCCGGAATAGCCAATCAAAAGGAAAGAGCACAGGCTCGTCACTTCCCAGAATGTGTACATAAAGAGCAAATTGTTCGACATGACGAGGCCGAACATCGCCGACAAGAAAATGAAAACCGTAAAGAAAAAGAAGAAACGACGATCCGCCACATTGGGATGATGCCGATGATACGCCGCCATATATCCCATCGAATACACCGCAATGAGACCGCCGATCACGCCGACAATCAAAATCATGATGATGGACAGATGATCAATGACAAAATCGGCCGACGACACAATCTGCTCGCCGCCGAAAAATTCAAATCCGGCAATCACCGCAAATTGCAAAGCGCCCAAAAGCGCCACCGTCGGCCGATGATATTTCCATGAAAAATAACAAATGAGTCCCAAGCAAAGCGCGTCGACCAGCATCAGAAGCAGGTACAAACCTCTCCCGGCCGTCGTAAATCGCATGACTTCCCCAAATCCGTCCACCGCCAAAGCCACGGAAAGGGCCATCATCACCCCCGCCGCCGCCTTCACCAAAAAGCGCCTGCCCTCCTCACCTCGAATCAGCAGCAACAAGACAGCCGTCAGCAATGGCAGACAAAAGAGGAAAATCGGCAGCGTCATCCCGCACCTCCGCAAAAAAATCCGTCTTCATCGAAAGAAATACATTCAGTACACGCTATTTCTTCTAAATAGTATACACAAATAAAGCGTCTTTTGAAAAATATTATACGTTTATTT
>CAVEYT010000076.1:0-6676 GCA_963619995.1 Acutalibacteraceae bacterium
CTCTCAAACACCTCCTATTACTCTCGGATCGTTATGGAAGTTTTACCACTATCAGAAATTACATCACTCTCAAACCCGTGCGTTTTGTCGGCTTTTTGGACGTTCGTTTTACCACTATCAGAAATTACATCACTCTCAAACTGTGAAACTTGATAATCCCGTCCAAAAGATGTTTTACCACTATCAGAAATTACATCACTCTCAAACACAAGACCCTCGACCAGAACGTCTATCTCGGTTTTACCACTATCAGAAATTACATCACTCTCAAACTCGGCGTGTTGATAATGGAAATATCCCCCGGTTTTACCACTA
Organism: Acutalibacteraceae bacterium; assembly: GCA_963619995.1. Lineage (GTDB taxonomy): Bacteria > Bacillota > Negativicutes > Veillonellales > Dialisteraceae > UBA1822. The sequence goes on from CAVEYT010000076.1 coordinate 316, forward strand.
TCAGAAATTACATCACTCTCAAACCTCAAATTGCATATTTATGCAGCGGGGTCGTCCGCAAGCGGTACCGCCTTCACGGGGCGGCGCAATTCCCGACAGGGTTTCTTCGTCAAAAAATCTGGCACAGGTCCCGATCGATGACGAAGAGTTCCTCCGATTTCATTATATCATGACAAATCCCCTCCAGCAGGAAAAATGAAAAATTTTCTTCCGCCGCATTTCGATAAAATTCTTCCCGGATATCCGGCGGCAGAAAATTCCGGAAATGATTGAAACAAAAACAGGTGTCGCCGCAAAGGGAGACCCAGCTTTTCATGAATGTCAGCATTCTCTCGGGCAGGCTTTGTCCTTCTGTATCGATTTGAATGTGCAAGGCTTTGAGGATTTCTGCCACGTCGATGTCCAATTCATAGCTAAGGGGCAGCGGATGATCGAGCGTCATCGACTCCGCATAGCGAATCAGATTTTGGCAAAGAGTCGTCGTGTCCGCCGAATGTGTCTCATCATAAGCAATGTCCCGCAATTTCTTGTAGAGCACGGTCAAAAGTTTCCGGTCATTCGGGTCGAGCTCGGCGGGGCTTCCGATGAGAAGAAACGATTTTTTCATATCGAGCGCTTTGCCGTTTTTTGTCAGCACGAAACGCCCGCCTCCCATCTCGGATGCTTCCTGCAGCGCGCAAAAGGTCTCGTACAGGCAGGTCTCATTTTCCACGGAAAGAATCGGTACGCCCCCTTCTCCGGGAGCCAACGTAAACTCCCACTCGGGCAAAAGCAATTTCATAAAATCACCAGCCTTTCTTCGCTGTCGATGATTTCGCTTTGCAGCTGTCCCAAGATGAGCTCCATCTCGCCGTATTGTTTCTCCGTGACGACCAAGGCTTGGATCAAGCCGTGCCGCGGCCGGATGCCTTTCACGTATTTGATGATGCTGCGTGAGGCGGCGGGCGTCAGCGCAATCTTGGTGTAGACGGATTCCTGCATCATGATAAAGCCTTTCGTGATGAGGCCTTTCCGGAAATTTCGATAGGCGCGCCGCTCCTCCGATGTGTCCGTCGGCAGGTCAAAAAATACCATGACGCGCATAAATCTACCACTCATCGGCTCGTTCGTAAAACATAATCCCCTCCGGATGTCCTTCCTCCATCGCCCGAAAGACGCTGTGCGCATAGGTCCCGATGGCTTGGGAAACCAAGACTTTCTTCCCGTCCTGCCGCACGGTGCGATTCAGCACGTCGACCAATTTTCGTTTGTGAATTTCGGTAAATTCTTTACAGCAAAGCACCATCGCCACACAATCGATGAGCGGGCGAAAGGGCTCCATCAGATCGCTGCCGAGATTGAAAGGATTGTATTGATTATCGTGCTTGAGACCGAGCTGGGTGAGGTAGCCGGCGGCGACGATTTCCCGATTGAAAAAGGCCAAGAGGACGGCATATCCGTAATCCAAAGCCCCATTCAATGCACAAGGATCCCGACGGGTGAAAAGTTTCCCGCGAAGAGCATTGAAATAGACTTTCGCCGCCGGGCCTTCCCGATTCGTCACGTCGCCGGGCAGGACGTCTTGCTCATATTCGGCGAGCATGACCGCTTCTGCGGGATGCCCCCATTCTTCCAGGACAAGGCGCTGCTGCCGAATTTTCTCGCGAATGATGACTTGCCAGACCTGCGCCTTTCTCTCTTCTTCCCAGCGGATTTGCGCGCGAATGCGACCGCTGGATTCGCCGCTGCCGATATAGGAAACGAGCTCGGAAGCCGGATTGTGTTTTTCATTGCAAAAGATGACTTTGATTTTGCGGCGGGCGCACTCATTGAGCCAGACGCCGGTCATCGAGACGGCCGGTGTCTCCAAGATGACGGTCTGCACATCATCCAAAAAAACGCGCTTCGTCTCTTGTCCGCGCACGACCATGTAGCCCATGGCGTACTCGAGCTTGGCGCGGTCGGTGACGATGACGGTCCGCCAGCCCATTTATTCAGCAAAAGGCGCCAGCCGGATTTCCTTTTCAAAGAAGCCGGTAATGGACTGCCGCACGAGAACTACAGCTTGCTTTGTGCTCAAGGTCGCATTCAACCCCAATGCTCCGGCCTGCCCTGCACCACCGATAGCTGTCAGATCTGCCGTCGCTGCATTGCACTGGAAGAGATGTAATATTTCTGACAAGGCAAAACATTTATCCTCCAAAGAAAGACCAATGAAACGCTCTGTCCCTTTCACTAAGTCTTGGCCGGGAGAAGATAATTTTTTCGCATACACCGAATTTGTCAATTTCTCGGCAAAAACAGTGTACAAATCCAACAAATTTTCATCCGTAAGCCCATCAAATGAAGTGAGTTTGAGACCTTTCTCTTTCGTTGCTCTGTCTTTGAACTTCAAAATCCTTTTGAGCACCGAGACTCTTTCATCATCCAAGCACAATTGCACCGCATTTCTGACTCGGAATGATTTCCCGCTTTTCCCGGCCAAATGTGCGCTGAATCCTTCTATTTTCAATAAGGACTGAATCGGAATGCAGGAGACACAAATTTGCGGATTTTTCTGATTGATTTTCTTTTGTTCCCAAATCTCTCTGCAGTAGGCTTCCTTTTCTGCATTTCCTTTTAGCTTTTCCGCCAAATACAGCGGTACGTTTTCGATGGAGTATACGTCTTCTCCCTTTTTTCCCGTGGATTTGACCAGCATAAAATACGCCGCCGATGCTTTGTTGTATCCTCCGTACTTACCAATATCCATTCCGGTTTGCAACGGCACTTGGCCTTTTCCTTTTTTCATAATATTTTGATCGAAAAGCCCGCCTTTCCCGATAAAGCACTTCCGCGTGAAAAGGATATTGTTTCTCTTCATCCATTTCCGGACCGTCGCCATTGTCCCGTCCTCGCCGGGCGTCCAGGCCACTTTCCCGCCGCGTTCCACGGGATATTTATAAAACGATTCCGGGTGCAGGCTGTAGACCGCGTTCTTTTCTTTCAGGAAATTCACCGGATTGGCTGTGAATTTCGTATGAAAGACATTGCCCACGACGATATTCAGATACGCATCCTTGGCGTGATGATAATCATTCAAATCGCGCACTTTGACGAAACCGGCATAATGACGGAATTCAGACGCATTCTTCGCTTTTGTGTAGACAATCGTCGTCTCCGGATACGCTTTCTTCAAAATCTCAGCGCACGCTTTAGTGCTCTGGCGCGTTTCCACCAGTTGCCGCCCGATGAAAGCCGCCTTTTCGTCTTCCGTGATCCCGGAGCGACGCGTGAGGCGATGGTATTTTTCTTTCGTGATGAGTTCTTTCTCCAAAAGAAGCCGCCAGAAAGCCCCCATTTCTTTTTGGATATCTTGGATGGCGATGCCGAGCGCCGGATTTTTATACCCATTGAGCGCCGCGCCCAAGGGATAGCGATCCTTTTTCTGCGCATTGACCTGTTTCTCCACGAGCACGCGATTATTGAGGCTGTCGTCCCCGGTGACGGATTGCGGATAAATATGGTCGATATCGTACCGATTCACATCAAAAAGGTCGCGGACGTCAATCGGATTCCCCGTATATGCCGATCGTCCCATTTGTGTGTAATACAGATACAATTTATCGCTTCGCAGCGCGGATTCATCGCGCTTTTCCAAATCTTCCGACAATTTTTCCAGGTCCACATGAAAAGCCGCCGCCTCTTTTTTGCAATTTTTATAGAGCGCCGTCAGCCGATCTTTTCTGGAAACGGTTTTCTTTCCTTTTTCTTCCGGGCCTTTTGCCATTTCGATGAAAATTTTGGCCGGTGCTTTCCCCAGAATGGAGGTGATCTCGCGGATGATTTTCAGCGTCTGCCACAGAGGCCGACGAACTGCCGGTGAGATGTACATATCTTCAAGCGTCTCATAGGTCAATTTCTCGCCGCCGAGCAAATCTTCGTTTTCTTTTTCAATCGTCTTCGTATATCCGTAATCGCTGCTCAAAAGCTGCATGAGATTGCAATCGGTCTTTTCGAGCGCGGTGATGATATTCATGACTTCGCCCGTCTCCGTGTCGCAAGGATTCCCATCCGCAGGCAAAATCTCCGTCAAAAATTTCTTCGACAATCTCCCCCACGAGCCCGACGGCAATTTCCCAATCTTTTTGATTTGCTCCTCCGTCAGATTCGGAAACGCGCTTTTCAATCTCTTTTTCAAAAGATTCGGCGCCCCACCGAACAGATTCACATCCAGCAAAATCCGCTCCCCGATTTGGACGTCAAAACCGTCTCCCAGAATCCGATTCATATCGATCCACGGTGCCAGGCTGGCATTGAATTTCTCATCCAAGCCGCTGATTTGCTCCGCTTCTTCTTTTGCAATGCCTTCTTTTTCTTTCAGATACTTCGCCAATTTCCCTTTACTGACATTTTTCGTCGTCATGAAAAGATTTTCATACACCCGCATTTTCAGCCCCGGCTTGGCGGCATCCAGCTTCAATTCTCCGCTCCCAATCCGGACGTTATTCAGCTCATTCAAGACGGTATACTTGGCGTAGAGCAAAGAATTCTTCGGCAATACATCCTCTCCGAGCAAATAGGTGCACTTCCCCGTCATGCGGCGAATAAATCCCTCCGCCGATTCTTCCTCATTGACCATTTCCGAAAAATTCCACGGCAAAATGCGCCCGTCTTTTTGGCGGACGGCCCATGCTTTCCCGAGCCCCTTCGCATGCGGATTGGTCGGCCCCACATAATACGGCACGCGGAATTCCAAAATTTGCACCATCTTATCCGCGACCGTCCCATAGTCATCCCGCACATTCAGAAACGGCAAATAGGCTTTCGCTTTTTCCAAAATCTTGATCATTTCAATCTTGTGCAGCTGATAAGGAATGACGCCGTTGTCGGACGTCACGGCCTTTGGCAGAAACGTCCCCAAATCCATTTCCTGCAAAATATAATTTTTATCGGCAGAATCCGGCAATTTTTCCAATTTCTTCTTGATTTCTTTATAAAAATCCTCCGCCGAGACCGATTTCTCTATCGGCAATTTTTCTTTTTTACCGGTCGTCGCATGCTTCACATAGGCCGCATAGCTCGCCTTCCCCGTGCTTTTGAAAATTTCGTTGTACGCCGCCGTATCCTGCTTCAGCACCGTTTTCAAGACCTTCAAATCTTTTTTATGCTTTTCGTAAACAGCGATTTTCGCATCGGACAAGAAACGGCTGTCTCCCAAAAGCTCGACCAGCCGCGACCAATCGTAAAGCTCCTTACACGCCGCAATCAGAGCGTAGCGCTCCTCGGAAAGCCCGCTTTTCAGCTGCGCGTCTCTGTCTTCATACGTCGCCGACGAAAAGGAAATCTTATTGTACTCCACATCTTTCAGCTCTTCATCCGCAAAGAGTTCATCCATTTTCCCTTCCAGCCCGCAGAGCAAATTGGCCGCCGCTTTGATTTGATTCTTTTGTTCCTTATCACCGATCGCAAGTAGCGCTTGCAGTTCTTTGGCCTTATCCTTCCTCGATTGCTTTCGATCGGAAAGGAGTGCCTTGATGCTTTGCTGCTTTTCCGTCAAAATTTCGATCTCTGTCACTTCTTTCATGGCGGCCGCAAATTTTGCAAAACAATCTTCAAAGCCGGAGATCCCATTCGCCCCCACTTCAAAATCCGTATACAAAAAATGCCCGCGATTTTTAATCATATGATGCAGCGCCAAGTACACCAGTCGCACATCAAACGACCGGTCACTCTTCATCAAATCGCTGCGCAAATGATAAATCGTCGGGTATTTCTTATGATACGCTTTGTCGTCAAAATCCGGATCATTGAAAAGACTGTTCGTCTGCGAAACGGATTTATCTTCTTCATACAGCCGGCTCTCTTTCAGCCGCATGAAAAATCCGGGATCGACTTTATAAATTTCCTGCGCAAAAAGTTCCTGGAGCAATGCAATCCGTCTCTTCCGTCTTTCAACCCGGCGCCGCGCAATCCGAAGAAGACGCCGACCTTCCGCTGTCTGCGCCTCATCAAAAAGCCGAATCCCCCAGAGTGCCTTCCCATTTCTTTTAATCACTTCATACTGCTCATCCGTCACGGCCCAGCCAACGGAGCTCGTCCCCATATCCAGCCCGATGTAATACTCTTTCGTCAATTTTTCCTTCGCCATGATTGACACTCCTCCTATTTTGTGTATAATACAAATATCAGGATTTACCACTTCCTGAAATTACATCACAAGTTCAAATAAAGATTTATCCAAATCGTCGCGCAAGCGACCCCACAGTGTGTGGACTAAACTCCTTCGGGAGTTTTTTTATTGCCCGTTTCCTCCTTTCTCAATCAAGCAGAAGTAAAAACAAATTTCCCTTTGTAATTATTCTATCATAATCTGAAGAAGTATCTGCACAAATCCCTTATA
>CAVEYT010000077.1:0-6637 GCA_963619995.1 Acutalibacteraceae bacterium
CCGATTTTTTGGAGCATTTTCCCGTGGAGCTCATTGATGGCTTTCACGACGAGCGTCTTAATGCCCATGTCCTTGAGTTGCAGCGTCGCGAGGAGGCTGCCCTCGATGTTTCCGATCCCGATCACCGCGACATCCGCATTCGCCGCGCCGATGGCCTGCAGATTTTTTTCTTCCGTCGCGTCCGCGCAAACGACGTAGCCCAGGCGATCCGAAAGGTCCTGCACGACATCTTCGTCGATATCCATCGCCATGACGTCGTAGCCGAGCTGATCGAGCGTGAGCGCGACGCTTTGGCCGAAACGGCCGAGACCGGCTACGAAAAATTGCAATTTCTGTTCCATGTTTCCTCCGTTTCCTTACCCAATCGTCACATTTTCCGTGGGATAGGAAATGCGATCCCGGTGGCGATCCGCGAATGTCAAAACCAGCGTCATGACGCCGATTCTCCCGATGAACATCGCCAAAATAAGAATGATTTTACAAGTATCGTTCCAGCGGCCGCTCATGCCCGCCGTGAAGCCGACGGTGCTGAAGGCCGAGACGCTCTCAAAGAGGACGGCTTCGAGCCCGCCGCCCGCCGTATCGAAAACCATCAGCAGATACGCGGTCAGAAACGTCAGCGCCGCCGAAAGAGTGAAGACGTGGAACGCTTTGGAAATGTACGCGTCGCCGATTCGTTTGTGATAAATGACGACGTCCCGTTTCCCGCGAATCCACGCGCCGAGCGAAAGCAGAATGATCATCATGGTCGTCGTGCGAATGCCGCCGCCGGTGGAAACGGGCGCCGCGCCGATGAACATCAACAGCATGATGAGGAGCCGCGCGCCGTTATTGAGATCCATGACGTCGAAGGTCGCAAAGCCGCCCATGCGCGAGGAAACGGCCATGAAAAACGAATTGACGGCTTCCTCCCAGCCCGGCAGATTGCCCAGCGCGTGCGGATTATCGACATTCAGCCAAAAAATGACCGCCGTGCCGAAGGTGGTGAAGACGACCTCCGCCGTGAGGACCAGTTTCGTATTCAGCGACAGATGCCGCCAGTTTCGTTTCTTCCGGATATCTTCCAAGACGATAAAGCCGATGCCACCCAAAAGCATGGTGGAAACGACGACGAGGCAGACGAAGGGTTCTTTCGCATACGCCGCAAAGCCCGCCGTGCCGAAGAGATCGAGGCCGCAGTTGCAAAAAGCGGAGACCGCGTGCCAGTAGCCGTAATACATCCCGACCGGCCCGAATTCCCGGCAGAAATACAATCCCAAGAGCGTCCCGGAGATGAATTCGACGAAGAGCGTCATTTGAATGATACGACGCACGAGCGCGACCATGCCGGAGGGCGTTTCCAAATTGAACGAATCGCTCAAAAGGAGCCGCTCCTGCAGACGGACGTGCCGCCCCGCGTAAATGACGAGTGTCGCCATGATGGTCATGATGCCGAGCCCGCCGACTTGCATCAAGAGCAGAATGACGAGCTGGCCGAAGAGCGTCAGGTCTTCTTTGAGATTCCAAAGTGTCATGCCGGTGACGCTCACGGTGGAAACGGACGTAAAAAGCGCATCGATAAATGTAATCTCGCGCGTGCCGGTGTGGCAGACGGGGAGCATCAGGACGAGCGCGCCGAGCAGCATAAAAGCCGCGAAGCCGAGTAAAATCAGCGCCGCCCGATGGAAATGTCCCAAAAGGGCCATAATCACATTCATCGATGCGTTCCTTTCTCAAATATGACAGTTATTTCCCGGCCGCTTCCCGCCACAAGGCGACAGGTGCCGGGTGCCGTTTCGCGGTCTTCCCGGAAACGAAATCCCGCGCCGCTTTCTTTTTCCAGCGCAAATTGTGTGCTTTTGCGATGCCCCGCGAGCTTCGAGCGGTCACAGGGTGCGCAGACGATTTCGATTTCCGTCTCTCCGCGAAATTTTCTCAGCGCGTTTCGGAGCGCATGCCGCGCCAGATATTGATCGACCAGTTCACCGAAGGCAGGATGGTACGGCCCGGCGAGCAGTGTCTCCGCGCCGTCGAGTTCCTCCGTCGCCTGAAGTCCCATGCGAATGACGGGAATACCGCGCCGGGCAAATACGCGTTTCAAAAAAGCACAGGAGGCCACCGCTGCCGCCAGCGAAAGCGGCTGATAATTTCCGTTTTTGAAATCTTCGCCCAGTTTCGTGTCCGCCAGCACCAGCACGGGATACAAGCGAATGAAATCCGGCGAAAGTGCGAGTCCCCGTCGCGCCGTCCGTCGAAGCGAGGCGAATGTTTCCCCCGGAAGCCCCTGCATGAATTGCAAACCGATACGGAAACCATGTGCGCGAAGAAGCGAGACCGCCTGCCGCACATCTGCCGCCGTGTGTCCGCGCTCCGCCGCCGAAAGCACCGCGTCGTCCAGGCTTTGCACGCCCAGCTCCACCGTATCCACACCGGCTTGTTTCAAAAGTGACAGCCGCGCTTCATCGATGCAATCAGGCCGTGTCGACAGCCGAATCCCGTGGATCTCGCCACGCCGCCAAGCGTCCGTCGCCGGTCGCAAGAGCGCCTCCATGACCGGCATCGGTAGCGCCGTGAAAGACCCACCGTAAAAAGCCGCCTCCCATTCGCGCGGCTCCGTAGCCGACGCCACATAGCGTCGAATTTTTTCCTCGACATCGCGAGCCGTGACCGGCGTCGTTTCCCCCGTGATGCGCACCTGATTGCAGAAAACGCAACGATGCGGGCAACCCACGTGCGGGATAAAAAGCGGGATGATCGAGTGCCTCAAGACTCGCTCTCGTCCCCCTCGTCCGTTTCCTCAAATTCGTGGCGTTCATTGATCGCCAGCACCGTCAAAATGTCGTGGCGCGTAATCATGCCGACCAGATGATTTTCCCCGTCCACGACCGGCACCGTCTTCAAATGCTCGTCAATCATGAGCGACGTGATGACACCCATCGGCGTTTCCGGCGTCACACAGCGCGTCTTCGTCGTCATCAAATCGGCCGCCTTCGTCGCCAAAATTTTCTTAAACGATTTCTCATAGCGCCCGTAGCCGCAATAATACAGCGTCCCGCCCAGCACATCCAAATGCCGCGGGATATGCGGCCGCACCTTCTTGTAAAGCAAATCGCCTTCGGACACAATCCCGACCAAATGATTCTCCTCGTCCGTCACGGGAATCGCGCTCACATTATGGGAAACGAAAAGCCGAATCAGCTCGTGCACCGTGATTTCCGGCGGCACGCTGAACACGTATTTCTCCATAAAATCCTGCGCCAAATACTCCACATCCGACGTCACTGTCTCATCCATGATACTCCCTTCCTTTCTTCCGATGAAAAATGAAATGAATCTTCGTGCCTATATTGTAACATCATTTGAAAAAATATTCACGGAAACGAGAGATGAGAAGCCAAGCTTTGTCTCGTTTGGATTTTTGCGGCAGGCGCAAGACAGCCGGGAGCCGGTAGCTAGGAGCACGTGCTTGACTTTAGACAACGCATAGAAAAAAGTCAGCCTTCACCGCTATACGTTTCGACGAGCCATTTTAGTAAAATACGCAAAGCCGGACACACAAAAACCGCCCCTAAAAGGAGCGGTTCTTTTTATGTTTCCTCAATCTTTATACGATTTGATCGCATCTCCGAGACGGCGGACGCCTTCTTCGATGGTCGCTTCGTCATTGTACGAGAAATTCAGACGGAAATAATTTTTCTTGCGCGAGGCCGGGAAGAAACTGTCGCCCGGCACGTAAGCCACGTCGCGCTCGATGCAGGCAGCGAAAAGTTTTCTCGCGTCGATATGCTCCGGCAATTCCACCCAGAGGAAGAGCCCGCCGTGCGGATAGGTGCATTTCGTTTCCGCGGGGAAATATTTCTTGATGGCCGCGACCATGGCGTCGCGACGCTTGGCGTAGAGAGCGCAATTTTCTTTGATATGCCCCTCAAAATCGTAATTTTCCATGTAGAGCGCGCATTCCCGTTGGGTGACGGCCGGTGTGTGCAAATCCGTCGCGCCTTTCACGAGATCAAGCTTCGCCATAATCTTGGGATTTGCGACGAGCCACGCCAGACGCATGCCCGGGCAAAGCGTCTTCGAGAACGTCCCGGAATAAATGACGAGATGCTTAGGATCCATGGAAATGAGCGGCGCAATCTCTTCGCCCTCAAAGCGCAAATCGCCATAAGGATTGTCTTCAAAGACCGGAATTTCGTATTTCGTCGCAAGCTCCATCAGCTTTTGACGGCGTTCGAGGCTCCAGCAGATGCCCGTCGGATTCTGGTAATTCGGAATGGCGTAAATAAATTTCACGTTCGGCGTCGCAGCCAAAATTTTCTCGAGTTCTTCCGGAATCATGCCGCATTCATCCGTCGGCACTTCCACAAATTTCGGACGATTGAGCTCGAAAGCATTGATCGCGCCGAGGTACGACGGGCTTTCAATCAGGACGACGTCATCTTTGTCCAAGAAAACGCGGCCGGTGATGTCGAGTCCCTGCTGCGAACCGGTCGTGATGATCACGTCGGCGGCGGAAATTTCATCCATTCCCATCGGTCCGTACATCCGATTCATGCGCGCCGCGATATCTTCGCGCAGTTTCTGATAGCCCATGGACGGCCCGTACTGCATCGCAAGTGCTCCGTCTTCTTTGCGCACGCGAATCGCACATTCCGTGAGTTCTTCCAGCGGAAACGTCTGCGGCGCAGGCAGTCCCCCCGCAAACGAAATGACTTCCGGCTTGGCCGTCAGCGCAAGCAACGGTCCCAAATCCGAACCCTTCAAACTTTCCAATGTCGTCGAAAAACGAATGGCCATTTTCTGTCTCCTTTTTTATAAAAATGAATGAAACGGCGCCTTACTCGACCGTTTTCCCTTCAAAACCCGCGTCTTCGATGGCAGTCAAAATCGCAGCCACCGCCGCATCCTCGCACTCGACTTCCGCCCGTTTCCCGGCCAAATCCACCGAGACGGAGCCGACGCCGGGGACGGCACTGATCGCGCCCTTCACGGCCGCCGCACAATGTTCGCACACCATGCCGTCAATCTGAAATATTTTCTTCATCCCAATCCTCCTTTTTTGTTGCGATATCAGTATACCACCAAACAGCGAAAAATTGAAATATAGAAGTTCTCAGCTTTTGCGGCTCAAAGTGCTGAAAGTTATTAGCTGCTAGCCTCTAGCTATTAGTTTTTAGCAGGAGCGCTTCGCGCATAATTTTATAATATCGCCTACGGCGCCATCCGCACATCAAACCGCGAAGCGGTCCTAAAAAAATCGCGAAGCGATACCGCTTTCGACTAATAGCTAATAGCTAAAAACTAATAACTGTCTTGCGCCTGACAATAACAGCCAAGAATCACAAAGACGCTCCAAAAAGTGCTATAATACAAAAATCATTTTCAAGAAAGAAGGCTTTGCGTTGAAAGAGAACGCTCTTTGGACCCGTGAATTTATCGGCATGGGTCTCACAAATTTCTTTTATTTCATGTCCCAATACATTATGATCGCCGCGCTTCCCGTCTTTATTATGGACGATTTGGGGCTGGGGCATTGGGAAGCCGGGATGGCGATGACCTGCTTTCAGATAGGGACCGTCACGGCGCGGCCGCTTGCCGGACGTATCATCGACAGCACGCACAAGCAGCGACTCCTCCTCATCGTTTCCATCCTCTTTTCCCTCCTCATGGCCGCCTTTCATCTGGCAAGCACGCTCCATCTCGTCTGGGGCATGCGGCTCATCCACGGCGTCCTCTTTGCACTCGGCACGACGGCGTCGGCCACCATGGCGGCGCTCGTCCTCCCTGTCAAACGCAAAGGCGAGGGCATCGGCTACTTTGCCGTTTCCGGAAACATGGCCATGGTCGTCGGCCCGCTCGTGGGGCTTCTCATCATCGAAAACTTCGGCGCGTCCGTCCTCTTCACCTTTCTCACGGTGCTGGCCGCCTGCGCGCTCGTTTCCGGAAACGGGAAACACCTGCCCGCTGCTGTCACAGAGCCGTCCGGGAAACCGAAAAAAGGCTTCCATCTCCCCGATTTCTTTGAGAAAAAAGCTCTGCCCGCCGTCATTTTGGGCGGACTCGTATTCTTTGCTTACGGCGGCGTGCTGACTTTTATTCCCATGTATACGCGAAGCCTCGGCATTTCCTCGGCGACAAGTCTCTTCTTTCTCGTCTTCGCCGCCGTCATTGTCGTGAGCCGCCCCTTCATCGGTTACCTCTTCGATCATCACGGGCCGGACGCCATCGTCTACCCCGGCTTCCTCCTCTTCTCCTGCGGCTTCGTCCTCTTTGCGATGGCGACAGGAAGCTTCACGCTGCTTCTCTCCGGCGCCGTCTTGGGGCTCGGATTCGGCGCGCTCGCTCCCGCCTTTCAGACCATCGCCGTCCAAAGCGCGCCCGCCTCGCGCGCCGGTGTCGCGACGTCGACGTATTTCTGGTCGCTGGATATCAGCGTAGGAATCGCATCCGCCTTCCTCGGAATCGCCGCCGACGCGTGGGGATATCCCATGATGTACGCCACCTTCTGCCTCGGAGCCTCCTTGGCGGGGCTGGGGTATTACGCCCGATGGCGGAAACGGGGGCTGTGAAAAAAGGTTTTCACACTTTTTCGCAGCTTTTATAAAAATCACGCGGGGCGGTTCCCCGCAGAACTCCTGTCGTTCTTCATTTCCTTTCT
>CAVEYT010000078.1:0-6625 GCA_963619995.1 Acutalibacteraceae bacterium
AATCTTATTTTGCGGCATAATTATGCAATACTGCGTCAAAGGGTTCCTTAAATAGCTCGCTATTCTCGTCACCCTTTTCCTTGTCTTGCATAATTATGCTTGTCGCAAAATAAGATAACGATTAAATCAGCGCTTCCTTAGAAGAAACGCCGCGATTTCCTTTTTTCTTTCGATCCTCTTCATACGCCCGGATAATCGCCGCCACCAAATCATGGCGCACGACATCTTCGTCGGTGAATGTCACCTGCGCGATGTCCGGGACATGGCGGAGCACGCGCACCGCGTCGACCAGACCGCTCTTCGTCTGCGGCGGCAAATCAATCTGCGTCACGTCTCCGTTCACCACCATTTTCGAACGAAAACCGAGACGTGTCAAGAACATTTTGATTTGCTCGGTCGTCGTGTTTTGCGCTTCATCCAAAATGACGAACGATTTTTCCAGCGTCCGTCCGCGCATATAGGCAAGCGGCGCTACTTCGATGGCCGCTTTCTGCTGTAAATGTAAAAATTCTTCCGGTCCAAGCATCGCCAAGAGGCCGTCAAAAAGCGGGCGCAGATACGGATTCACTTTTTCCTGCAAATCGCCCGGCAGGAAACCGAGCTTCTCCCCTGCCTCCACGGCCGGCCGCACCAAAATGATGCGCTCGACGTCGTGATTTTTCAAATAAAACGCCGCCAAGGCCACCGCCAGAAACGTTTTGCCCGTCCCCGCCGGTCCGATTCCGAAGGTAATGGAATGCGAGCGAATCGCATCAATGTATCGTTTCTGCCCCTGCGTCCGCGGATGAATGGGTTTCCCATTCTTCGTCACATTGACGGTATCCGCTTCCAAATCGGCCAGCACGCTCTCCTTCCCTTCATCAAAAAGGCGCAGCACTTGCTTGACGTGTTGCGAAGAAAGCGCAATCCGATCCCGCGCCATGCGCAAGAGCTCTTCCACGACGCGCGACGCGGCCGCCACCGCCTCCGGCCCGCCATCGATGCGAATCAAATTCCCGCGCCCGGCGACCCGGCAACCGTAATGCGTGCCGACCAATTTCAAATACGCGCACTCATTCTCCATCACCTGCGTCGCTTCACGGAAATTTTCCACGACAATCGTTTGTACCGTTTCTCCGGAAATACCGACCCCTCCTTATCGATTTCTATGACAGGAAACGTCTTATTCTGTTTCCATTTCCTTTGTAATCCGCTGCGCCGTCGGCGTCACGGCGAGTCCCGCCTTGCTCGTCTCTCGGAGCGACTCCGGCAAGAGCGAACCGATCTGGCCCATCGCTTCTATCACTTCATCGGCCGGAATCACACTGTGCACGCCGGCCAATGCCATTTCCATCGCAGTGAGTGCAATCACCGCGTCGAAACCGTTTCGCTTCACGCAGGGTACTTCCACCAGGCCGGCGACCGGATCGCAGACCAGTCCCAAAATATTTTTAATCCCGAGCGCAATCGCGTCTTCCATTTGCGCCGTCGTCGCGCCCAAAAGATCCAGCCCCGCTGCCGCCGCCATTCCGATAGCCGCGCCGCATTCCGCCTGACAGCCACCCACAGCCCCCGCAATCGAGCCTTTTTCCGCTATGATTTTCCCGACCGCGCCCGCCGTGAAAAGCGCCCGCGTGTATTCATCATCCGTCGTGTGCCGGTCATGACCGATGGCCGCCAAGACCGCCGGCACAATCCCACAAGACCCCGCTGTCGGACACGCCACGATGCAATACATTTTCGCATTGGCTTCCGCGACCGCGAGTGCAAAGGCCATCGCCCGCTGACACACCGGCGATAAAAATTGCATGGGCGCTGAAAGTGTACGCCGCGCATCGCCGCCCACCATGCCGCTGGCCGATTTCGTCCGATCCGCCAAACCGCGCCGGATGGAATGCCGAAATATGGGAATCGTCTTTCGCATCCGCGCCCATGTTTCCTCAAACGTCAGCCCCGATGCTTCCGCTTCCGCTTGGCACGCGACAATGCCGGGCGAGCAATGCTGCCGCTCCGCTTCCGCGAGCCATTCTTTTATGCTGTGATATTCTTTCATCTCCGTGCCTCTTTCGCACCCGTTTCCATTCGTTTCAAATGATGTCAAACGCCATCACGCGCACGATATTGTCATTGCAAGCCGCGACTTCTCCGATGACCGCCTCCGTGACAATCTCGTCCGTATGAATAATCATGACCGCATCGTCGCCGCGCCCTTTCCGGAAAACGCGCATATTGGAAATATTGATGCCGTGCGCCGCAAGCGTCTGGCACACTTTTCCAATCACGCCCGGCTTGTCGTGATGATTCGTCATGAGCGTATACTCTTCCCCGGTGATCTCCACGGGACTGCCGTCAATCGATGTGATTAAAATGCGTCCGCCGCCCAAAGAGCGACCCACGACATCCACCCGACGACCGCTGACGCCTCGCGCATGAATTTCCGCCACATTCGGATGCCCCATATCCGCGTCCGACGTCGCGAAACGGATAGGAACCTCCCGTTTTTCCGCCATTTCAATCGCGCTGCGAATCTTATCCGAAGACGGCGAATAGCCCAAAAGCCCGGCGACCAGCGCCTTATCCGTGCCGTGTCCCTTTCCCGTCTTGGCAAACGAGCCGAAGAGCGTGATTTCAGCGCCCGCGACATCCTCGCCCAGGATTTCCCGCGCCATGCGACCGATTCTCGCCGCGCCCGCCGTGTGCGAGCTGGACGGTCCGATCATCACCGGCCCGATAATATCGAAAATTCCCATTGTCTTTCTCCGTCAAATCCAATGCGATAAATCGAAATCTTCATTCAGTTCCGTGCGCAAATACAGCTGCGCCACATACATCCCCAAAAGCGTCAGCGACGAGCGACGAAGCATACTCTCATCCCACGCATCCTGCAATGTTTCCAAAGACGAATCGATTTTCCCCAGGATATGCGCCATTTCCTTCCGGTCGTAGGAAACCGGCCGCGAATGAAACAGCGCCGACAAGAGCTCCTGTTTCTTCTCGTCTTTCACCCCACAACGTTCAAAGAAATTCGGCAGCATATCGTCGTCCGCGACATCCGGCTTGATATAGGTGGGATACACGCTCGGCACGAATGCATCCGGCGGCCACTCCGTCTCAATCGCTTTGATTTCCTGCGCCTGGCAACCGCGATACGCAAAGACCAGCGGATAAAATTCTCTGAGCACCTCGCCGAAAGGCATATCCTTATTGTCCAAGGAAATACAGTGTAAATATTCCAACTGCTGATAGCCGCTGTATTCGCTCGGCAAATCGTCGATGAGCGGCTTCACGTAGTTCTCGGCATAATGACGAAACGCCACCGGCGATGTATTTTCCGCATTTTTTGAATAATAAAAAAGAAGGAGCAATGACAACGCCCGAAACGACGCCAAATTCATTTGCGGCATGACCTTCAAAGCGTCATACGCCAAAATGGTTTTCGTTTCCGTTTTCGAGCCGACCACCACATCCTCAAAGGCTTCCGCCAAAATGTGAAGCAGCGACTCATTCGGCAGCATCGCATATGCCCGCTGCGCATTTTGCAAAGCTTCCTGCACCATGAGATGCTGCAAGACATCCGGCGCCTTCCGCCCCGTCAGCCGCGCCGAACGCGCAATCAAAGCATGCGTGACCGTCCGCGTATCTTCCGCCACGGTCTTCGATACCGCCGCATATTGCCCCAAGAAATGGCGGACATAATATTCCTCGATTTGATCGACATCGACGGCGCCATCTATCACGACCGGCATCGGATCGTTTTCGGAAACACCCGCTGCCGTGGCTTCCGTCGATTTCCCGGCGCCCTGCATCGCCGCCGTCAAATCTTCTTTTTTGAAAACAATCGTCTGCTCCGTGCTGTCCGCGGACATTTCCGCCTCTGCGGGCTCCCCGGCCGTCACCGCCGCTTGCGACACCGCACCGCCGGCCGCCGGTTTCTCTTCATTAAAATCGAAAGACGCCGCGCCCGTCTTCGGCAATTCCTCCGGGACATCGCTGAAAAGCGCTCTCACCTTTCCCGCCACGCCATCGCTCGGAAGCGAAATATGACGCGCCGAAGACGGCCGCTTCGTCGGCGCAGCGGAATGCCCCGCACTTTCCTTCCCGAACAAAAGCGCGCACACGCCGAAAAAAGCCAGCAAAACGGCTGCCACAATAAATATCATAAAGTAAACAGAAAGCATACTCTCATCCTTCCGTCAATTTTGCACGACAATTTGTATTATGGTATCACATTTTTCTATGAGTTTGCAAGCATTTATGAAAACCGCAACTTTACGTTTTGACGCGAAAAATCCCGCCTTCGCAAAGACAAAAATCTCCTTTAATTATCATCTATTTTTCTTTTTGCTAACACAGTGCCCGCTCTTGAGTTTTTAGTATTTTGTCTTTATAATGAAACTGGGGTGATTGATATGTGGATCTTGCTTTTTTGCGGCCTTTGCGGTTTTGCCGCAGCATATATGCCGCAATATGGTTTTTTCTTCATGATTCTTCCCGCCATTTGTGGATTTTTGCTCATGATGCTCATGAACACATGGAAAGAAAATTTAGCTTGGCTTGTTTTAGCACCTATTCTCTTGATGGCTATGTTTTCCTTCTAAAGCCATGAGCCATCAGGACTTTTTGTTTGCCATTCCTGATTACTCCTTTATTTACGATTTCCTCACTTCTACTTTATAATAACGACGAGGTGATCAAAATGTGGTTTCTGTTACTCGTATTCATTTTCGCTATGATTGCCGCTTGGGCGCCTCCACAATACTGCCTCTTTATTGCTGCTATTCCGTTTTTACTGCCACTCTATATCATGATGGCACCTAATAAGTGATATGAGAATTTATTTTATCTTCTTGCCGTTCCTGCTCTTTTTCTTATGATTCTCTGAAGCCGTGAACCCTCACGGCTTTTTACTTGCCTTTTCGGCCCCGCCGTCGCGCATATTTTCAGCTTGTCGATGTCGGTGCCTTTCGTCATACCGAAATAAAATTTGCCCTCACTCTTCCTGATATATTTTTTCAGATGTTATAATACTTATGAAAACCCTTCAAAAAGACATCTGAAAAGGAGATTGTATGAAACCATTGGAAACGGGCGGGGCACTTTCGTGGGATGAGGATTTTCTTCTTCTTTCCTTTCCCGAAGCACGCCCCTCTTTGTCCACGGCCATTTACGGCGGCGGCTTCCGAAAGATTCGATACGCTTTGAATCAAAAGCTCACCGGATTTTTTGAAACGGAGGCGGATCTTCCCGGCGGTTCGCCTCGGGAATTTTTGCGGCGCTCGCTTTTGGCGCGCGGCTGCAATCTGGAAGAAAGCTCGGCGCTTCTCACGTCGGCGCGCATGGAATGGCATCGGCACATTGTGAAACGCGACGGGAATCTCATCGTCGAGGCCATCGTGACGGGCGCTTCGGAGCGGACGGCGGCCCGGGCCGGAGACGCCGCGCTCTATCGGGAGCGGGACGGCCGGTTTTTCCCCTGCGGCACCATCAACATTCTGCTTTCCACGAATGCACGCTTGGAAACCTATCTCATGGCGCGCGCCTTCATCACGATTACCGAGGGGAAAACAGCCGCCTTCCAAGACGCAGGGATTGCTTCCGTTTCGACCGGACGACCCGCGACGGGGACGGCGACGGACGGCATCACGCTCATTTCTTCCCCGGACGGCCCCGCCTACACAGACGCCGGTACCTTTTCCAAACTGGGCGAGCTTCTGGCCGCTGCCGCCCACGACGGCGTGTATGAATGTCTCTCGACCTATGTCACGCCGTGGAATCGCAGCGATACTTTCGTGACGCCGGACGCCGTCGACATTCAAAAATTAAAAGCACGAAAATAATTTCTCTCGCGCGACATTTCTCGTTTTACCGACGTCGCCTTTTTCATAGACAAACGAGCACAAACGCGCTACAATCGATAAAATGAAATTTTTCGATATATTTTGAATTTTCGGAAAGGAACGAATCTCATGCTGACCGCTGCGGAAATCCCGGATTATATCAAAAACATTTACAAGAAAAATCCTTTCATGTCCGATTATTTTCACGTGGAGATTGAAGATGTTTCCTGCGGCAGCGCCGTCGTTTCCCTGAAAACCGATCCGGCGAAACACACGAATCATCGCGGCATCATTCACGGCGGTGTCATGGCGGCGCTGGCCGATTCCGTCCTGGGCGTCACGGGCGCCAGCATGGGCTGCGTCGTCGTCACGGTGAGCATGACGGTGAATTACATCAAAAATACGAAGCCGGGAAACCGAATGTATGTGAAGAGCCGCGTCGTCCACGCCGGGCGCTCCACGATGACCATCATGAGCACGCTTTACGACGAGGACAATGTCCTTCTTTCGGAAATCATGTCGTCGATGATGATTGTGGGGCATTTCGAGGAAATTCCGCGGGAGTGGTGAGGCACTCACGCGGGGCGGTTCCCCGCAGAACTCCTGTCGTTCTTCATTTCCTTTCTTTCCCGGGAAAGAAAGGAAACGAAGCAAAGGAAAGAAACCGCCGCCAGGGCAAAATTCGCCTGTACTCCGGGGGCGCCGCCGCTCGGCCTTAAATGCTTACGTCGAAAGAGACGCGAAACTTTTGATAAGCTGTAGCGGTACTTACCACTTAAGGCCGCGAGACGCGTCGGCGCCCCCTCCGT
>CAVEYT010000079.1:0-6490 GCA_963619995.1 Acutalibacteraceae bacterium
GAATACGACACCGAGGGTGTCATTTCTCCCGCGCAGGGCTCTTTCTATTGCACCAATTCCGAAAAAGAAGCCTTTTTCAGCTGTTTCCGCGAAGAAAATCCCGGAAATTGGAAATGCGCTCCGTTCAACCAGTTCTACCCCTATACGTCCATCGATCCGCCGACGGAAAAATGGATTTTGCGTGAATTTCATGAGCCGCTCTTGAATACGACACCGGAGTACAAGACCAATGTCCAATTTGATCAGCCGATGAATCGGATGCTGACTTCGATGGTTTCGCCCGAGCGGTTGCTCTACATTTTGAAATACGGCATTGCCTACGTCCGGAGCGACCGAGAAGTGGACGGCAAGCATGAGACGACGAATCAAAAGCATATCATGCGCTACCAGCAGATGTTTGCCGCGATGGCCGTACAAAAGAAATTGGAAGAAGGAAAGAAATCCGGCGTCATTTGGCACACGCAAGGCAGCGGAAAGACAGCGCTTGCCTACTATTTGCATGGCATTTTGACGGATTTTTATGCGAAACGGGGAAGCGTCGCGAAATTTTATTTCATCGTGGATCGTTTGGACCTTCTGGAGCAGGCGAAGCAGGAATTGGAGGCACGCGGTCTGTCCGTGCGGACGGCAAACAGCAAAGACGAGCTGATGCGGCAATTCCGGGAGGCGCAATCCTTGGAAGGGAGCGACGGACGTCCGGAAATCACCGTCGTCAATATCCAGCGCTTTGCCGAGGACACGGAGACGATTCGCCTGGAGTACGCCACGCATCTGCAGCGCATTTTCATCATTGACGAAGCGCATCGCAGCTACAATCCCAAAGGCAGTTTTTTGGGAAACCTGTTCCGCGCCGATCCGGATTCCGTCAAGATCGCATTGACCGGGACTCCGCTTTTGAAAGAAGAAAGAGCATCCCGGAATATTTTCGGAAACTATATCCATATTTACTATTACGACAAATCCATCCAAGACGGCTACACGCTCAAAATCATGCGCGAAGAGATCGAGACGAGCTATCGGGAAAAATTGGGAAAAGTCATGGACGACCTGCGCTTGCGGCAAAAAGATGTCCGGCAGCAGGACGTTTTGTCGCATCCGAGCTACGTCAAGGCGCTTCTTCGTTATATCTTGGACGATATGCAGACATCCCGCCTGCTAAGAGGCGACCCCACCTTAGGCGGCATGGTGGTGGCATCATCAAGCGAGCAAGCTAAAAAAATGTATGAACTCTTTGAGAGCGTGCAAGCGGAAAGAAACGCCGACGCGGCGCACCCGGCGACATTCAAAGCCGCCCTCATCCTTTACGACGAGGGCGACAAAGAGACGCGCGGGAAGATGGTGACCGATTTCAAGAAAAACGGCACCGTCGATATCCTGATTGTCTACAATATGCTTCTCACGGGTTTCGATGCCCCGCGCCTGAAACGCCTTTATTTGGGACGCCAACTCAAAGACCACACCCTTTTGCAAGCCATCACCCGCGTGAATCGCCCCTACAAAGACCATCACTACGGCTACATCATAGACTTTGCCGACATCAAAGAAAACTTTGAAAAGACAAACGAGCGGTACTTGGCCGAGCTCAATCAATTTAATAATCCCGACGAAATCGGCGAAGAGAATACGCCCAAAGATACGATTCACGTCTTTGCCGACCCCGAAGAATTGATCGGCCGGATGAAAGAAGCCGCGCAAGCACTTTTCCTGTACTCTACGGATAATTTTGAGCTCTTCAGCCAAGAAATAAGAAACGAACGGGACAAAGGGAAATTGATTGCCCTTCGGAAAATTTTGCGCGACGCCCAAGACGGCTACAACCTCGTCCGCACTTTCGGAGACGACGCGCTCAAAACGAAGTTTCAAGACCTTTCCGTCGAGGGATTGCCGGACATGATAGCTGAAATCGGGCGGCAAATCGACATGATGAATCTGAAAGAAGGGCTCAAAGAAGGAGCCGACGCCCGCGACCTCATCCGTGCCGGACTGGAAGACATCGAGTTTTTCTTCACCAAAAAATCGATCGAAGAATTGAGTCTGCAGGACGGGGAAGCCGCCGCCTTTCAGACGAAATGGAAGCGTGCCGTCCGCGCCTTCGGAGAGAACAGCGATCCCGAAGACGAAGAATACATCACCCTTTGGGAAGCGTTTACGCAATTTTTCCATGCGCACGGCTTCAAGCCGCAGACCCGGGAAGAATTGGAAGAATACACGGAAAAATTGGACGGATGGATGCGGAAACTGGCCGAGCTGCACCGCAAAAACGAAAACCTCAGTCAAAAATACGGCGGCGACGATAAATATATGCACATCCACAAACGGCTCAGAAAAGACGAAAAAGGAGCCGCCCCCTTCCGCGCGCAGACCGATCCCGAGCTTTGCGAGATTTTGAATGCCATGCGAAAGGAAATCGATTTGGCCATCTACAGAAGAAATGACATCACAAAAAGCAATGCCTACTTTTCCCGTACCGTCAAATCCATCGTGACACGCGCGATGAATGACCGGCACATCGACTCCGAAAAAGAAAACCGCGATTTTTTGACCGACATCATCATCGCCGAATACATCGAATCATACGGCTCGCCCCGTTCCCGCTGACCAAAAGGAGCATCCATGAATCTCACGCTGAAAGACAAGACCGTCGCCCTCATCGACGACCTCAAAGCCACCTGCCAGAGCAAAGGCCTCGGCAATGACGGAAACGAATACAAGATTATCACCCAGATTTTTCTCTACAAATTTATCAATGACAAATTTGGGCACGAATGTAAGAAACTTCGTCCCGACCTCGCCGCCGCCGAGAAATGGGAAGAAACCTACGCCGCCTACAGCCCGTCTGCGCGTGACAATCTCTGGGATGAATTGCCGCCAGACGTGCCGCGTCTTCGCCCCGAGCAGCTCATCGCCAATCTGTGGAACCGGCAGGCGGACGAGAAATTCGATAAAATCCTCGATGAGGCCATGACCGACATCGCCGAAGAAAATCGAGACATCTTCGCCACGAAGACCACCGAAAAGACGAAAGTCGACCTCTTTGAAAAAATCACCGTCTTCGTCACCGATGAATCCCAGCGGCCTTTTTTCGCGCGCGCCCTCATCGATAAACTCGTGAAATTCTCCTTTGAGGAAGCCTTTGCCGAGCATTACGATTTCTTCGCCGACATCTTTGAATACCTCATCAAAGACTACAATACCGACGGCGGCGGGAAATACGCCGAATACTACACGCCGCACGCCATCGCCGCCATCATGGCGCGTCTTTTGGTAGGCGATAAGGCGGACCTTCACAGCGTCGAATGCTACGACCCCTCCGCCGGTACCGGCACCCTCCTCATGGCCATCGCCCACCAAATCGGCGAAGACCGCTGCACTATCTTCTCCCAAGACATCTCCCAGCGCAGCAACAAAATGCTCAAGCTCAATCTCATCCTGAATGGCCTCGCGAGCTCCCTCGACCACGTCATCCAGGGCGATACCCTGTGCCATCCCTACCACAAAAGCGACGACGGGAAAAGCCTGCGCACTTTTGATTTCGTCGTCTCCAATCCTCCCTTCAAAATGGATTTCTCCGAGACACGCGAAGCCATCGCCGCCATGCCCGCCCGTTTTTGGGCCGGCGTCCCCGACATCCCCAAAAAAGAAAAAACCAAGATGGCCATCTACACCTGCTTCATCCAGCACGTCATCAACTCTCTCAAAGACGGGACCGGGAAAGGCGCCATCGTCGTCCCCACCGGTTTCCTCACCGCCAAGGCCGGCGTCGCCGGGAAAGTCCTCAAAAAAATCGTCGATGACCGCATCGTGAGCGGCGTCGTCAGCATGCCGTCGAACGTCTTTGCCAATACCGGCACGAACGTCTCCGTCCTCTTCTTCGATAAATCACCGCACGGTGACGACGTCATTCTGATCGATGCCTCCAAAATGGGCGAAGATTACCAAGACGGAAACAACAAGAAACACCGCCTCCGCGCCGACGAGATAGACAAAATCGTCCGTACCTTCCGCGAAAAGGCGGAAACGGACGACTTCTCCGTCGCCGTCTCCTACGAAGACATACGAAACAAGAACTACTCCCTCTCCGCCGGTCAATACTTCGACGTCAAGATCGAATACAGCGACATGACACCCGAAGAATTTGCAAAAAAAATGACCGCCTGCCAAGACGAACTCGAAACCCTTTTCGCTGAAGGAAACCGCTTGCAAAAAGAAATACGGGAACAACTGGGGAAGGTGCGGTATGAATAAAGTGAAACTGTTGGACACTTGTTTTCTAAGAACGGGTAAATTGGATTCAAATTGTGCGGCGGAAAACGGAAAGTATCCATTTTTTACTTGCGCACCGACACCACTTAAAATCGATGAGTTTGCTTTTGATGAAGACGCGATTTTGCTTGCAGGAAATAATGCACAGGGAAATTTTCACATACAACGGTTCACAGGGAAATTCAATGCTTACCAACGAACTTATGTCATCACTGCCAAGAACGGATGGGATATAGATTACATAAAATACTCGATAGAAATAGCTTTGAATCATTTGAAGCGAATCGCGCAAGGCTCCCAAACCAAGTTTTTAACTTTGGGGATGCTGGAAAGTTTTTATCTAAAGGATATATCGCTGCAGGAGCAAAAAAAGACAATTCGATTATTGAAGGCGGTTGATCAGAAAATTTCCTTGAACAATCGAATCAATGACAATTTGCAACGGCAGCTGAAACTGCTGTACGACTATTGGTTCACCCAATTTGATTTCCCGGACGAAACCGGTCGCCCCTACCGCACCTCCGGCGGCAAAATGCAAACCGACCCCATCCTCCGCCGCCCCATCCCCGTCGGCTGGGAAGTCGAGACGTTGCAAAATAACCGTTTGGCGTCTTTGATTCCGACCGGCGTGGAGCGGTTTCAAACGAAAATATACTATGCGACGGCGGATGTCATCGGCACGGATATAGGCAATGGATCGCCGATTGCGTATGAGACGAGAGAAAATCGCGCCAATATGCAACCGACGATGTTCTCTGTGTGGTTCGCCAAAATGAAGAAAAGCATAAAACACCTCTTTTTGAATCGAGAGATGCAAGACTTTATTCAAAATTCCATCTTGTCCACCGGTTTCTGCGGATTGCAATGTACGGAAAATCATTTTGAATATGTAGCGTCTTTCATCGAGTATTCTTATTTTGAAGCGACAAAAGATGTCTATGCTCACGGCGCGACACAGGAAGCCGTCAACAACGGCGACTTGGCGAAAATTGTTTTTATCGTTCCGCCGGAAGACGTATTATTGGCTTATCACGAAAAAACAAAACATCTGTATTCGCAAATCAGTCACAACAAAATGGAAAACAAAAAACTGACAGACCTGCGCGACTGGCTCCTCCCGCTCCTCATGAACGGCCAAGCCACCCTCGCCGATTGATGGCGGCAGAAAACTTTTTCTCACATAGAGAGCCCATCATCCGGCGCTTCGTGCGATTTTATAAAAAATGCGGCGAAGCCGCCACCTGAACTGCTAACTGCTAACTGCTAACTGCTAACTGCTAACTGCTAACTGTAATCTGTTTGTTTTTACAAAAGCTCAGCATAAAAAAAGGAGACCATAGCAAATGTTTCGTATCGGACTCACCGGCGGCGTCGGGTGCGGGAAGAGCACCGTTTCCCGGTATCTGTCTTCCCTTGGGATTCCCATTGTCGACGGGGATCGGATTGCGCATGAGGCGACGGCGCCGGGGAGTGTGGTCATGCGGGAAATTGCGCGCGTTTTTGGGGAAGACATGTTGAAAGCCGACGGAGCGCTCGACAGGGAGAAATTGGCGGCGCTTGTTTTCTCTGACGAAGAGAAGCGGCAGGCGCTGAATGGGATCATTCATCCGTATGTCTGGCGAAAGGTCGTGACGGAAATGCTGGCGGCCGAGGCGGCGGGGCATTCTCTGATTGTGCTCGATATGCCGCTTTTGATAGAAATCGGCTGGCATCTTCGCGTGGAATCCATCTGGGTCGTCGCGGTGCCGAAGGAAGTGCAAATCGAGCGCGTCTGCCAAAGAGACGGCGTGACGCGGGAGCAGGCGCTTTCGCGGATGCGAATGCAAATGCCGACGGATAAAAAGATTGGCTACGCGGATATTGTGATAGACAACAGCGGAACAACAGAGGCGACGTATCGGCAGGTGGACGCGGCGCTGGCAAAATTAGCAAATAGGCAATAGTTTTGGTCGTATCATAGAGATTGAGACGTCAGACATCAGACGATCAGACGTCAGACTTTAGCGGTGTCGCTTGCGCGACGATTTTTTATTTGCGCCGTTGGCGTCCCATCATCCGGCCTGACGGCCACCTTCC
This sequence comes from Acutalibacteraceae bacterium, assembly GCA_963619995.1. GTDB lineage: Bacteria > Bacillota > Negativicutes > Veillonellales > Dialisteraceae > UBA1822. The sequence goes on from CAVEYT010000079.1 coordinate 6,340, forward strand.
TCCGAAGGAAGGCTTGACCGGAACGCGCCTGCGGCGCATTTGTTAAATTGCGGCTGCGATGCTCAGCTTTTTCTTCACATAGAGGAACCATCACCCGCCTCCTACGGAGGCACTGAAAACCGTCCACCGGACGCTTTTCTCCAGAAGAGGG
>CAVEYT010000080.1:0-6357 GCA_963619995.1 Acutalibacteraceae bacterium
TGTCAAAGTTTTTCCCTTCTTCGTTGTATCTTTGGACCATGAAATCGACGATGGGTTTCATATTGGGATTTATGGCGGGCTTTGTATTTTTTCTCTTGGGCATGATCGTGTCCTCCTTTTTACACAATCTATTTTACACTCTCGCTGTTAGTTTTCAGCGGGTGTCGCGATGATTATTAAAATGCGCCAGAGACGCTTCCATTTAGTCCTCTTCAGGAGGCGACCTTCCAGTGGACGGTCGCCAGTGGCGCGAAGCGCCGGATGATGGGACGCCGAAGGCGCAATATAAAATGTCGCGAAGCGACACCTGTGCTCAATTCTCAATTCTCAAATCTCAATTCTGGTTTTTGTTCCTTGCGTGCCTGTGTTTCTTCTTGTATAATAGCACGCGTGAGATTTGTTTATGACGATCTCCGGGTCCCGTGCAATGGGAAACCGTGAACCCTGTCAGGTCCGAGAGGAAGCAGCAGTAAGCGGGCCTTCTCATGTGCCACGGAGCATCCCGGGGGTCGTCATGGGCAAATCTTTTTTTGTAGATGATATAATGAGGCGGTAAGTTTTTGGCGCTTATAGAGGTGGAGACGTCAGATGGTCAGACATCAGACGTCAGAATGTCACATCTTTGTGAATGGCTTTTTATTTTTCATAGAGAACGAGCGGTGGCGGCCATAGGCCGCATCTATAAAATTGCGCGAAGCGCTTCCGCTTTCGTCTAACGTCTGATCATCTGATGTCTGATTTCTTTATCTCTATGTGACACTCAAGGCGAATCATGCGCGTGACTGTCTGACGTCTGACCGTCTGATGTCTGATGTCTTTGCCATGATGTGAGGAATTTTGTCGTTCTGCACTTTTTTACGAAAGGAAATGCCATGAAGCGAATGATTTCTTTTTGTCTCCTTTTGGCGCTCGTCTGCTTCGGCTGCGGGGCGGAGGCGCGGGAAATGTATCGGGTGAAGAATCCCCGGTATGCGAGCGCCACGGTCTATGAGGATGAGGGACGGCTTTTCGGGGACCCGGAAATTTTGAATGTCGGCGGAGCCTGGTGGGTCGAGAAACGGCCGCAGGGAGCGCGTGCGTATGTGAAAGTGACGGAGCGCGGGGTGACGTTTCCCGTCGATTTGCCGCTTTCCGAGGACGGGACGGCGGATTTGTCGTTCTTTGCCGCGCAGGCGGGGTTGTCTTGGACGGTGAACGAAAAGAAGGAAATTTTATTTTCCGCAGTGGCTCCGGTGACGGCGGTGCCGCGAGAAAAGGATGTGATTCTCGTCTGGGATCCGGAGGAGCGCTTCGATGCCAAGGCGCCGTTTTTCACGGAGGCGGACGGCGTGCGGCTGCTTTCGCCGGAGTGGGGCGTGTACACGGCATTGTCGCCGGATTTTTCCTATGTCACGGAGGCCGAGAGCGTCGGCGTTTCCGTCATGCCGCTCGTGCACAATGATTTCGATCCGGCGGCGACGGCAAAATTCATGCGGGATCGGTCGGCGCAGCAATACTACATTCGGCAGATGACGGCGCTCGCGGTGGTGTACGGGCTGGCCGGATGGAATATCGATTTTGAAAATATGAATCCGGCAGACAAGGGGCTTTTCACGGATTTCATGAAAGCGCTGACGGAAAGTCTCCACGCGAAGGGGAAATTGGTGTCCGTCGACATCGTGGTGCCGGGGGACGAGACAAGTTACTGGAACGGCGCGTACGACCGCCGGGCGCTTGCGGAATTTGTGGATTACGAGGTCGTGATGGGCTACGACCAGACGGCGCGTGCGGGCGGCCGTGCGGGGCCGAACTCGGCGTATGATTGGCTGGACGGCAGCATGGCCAAATTGCTCGACATGGTACCGGCGGAGAAGCTCATCTTGGGTCTGCCGCTCTACACGCGTCTATGGGAAGGCGAGGACGGCGCGGGGCTTCGCATGCAGGTGCTGACGCATCGCGGCGTGAAGAAATTGGTATCGGAAAAGACGGCGAAACTGCATTGGGACGAGAAGACGAAAAGCTTTTACGTGGATCGAAAGGAAACAGGCGTGCGTCGGCGCGTCTGGCTGGAAGAGGCGGCCTCGCTTCGGGAGAAACTCGGCTTGATTGAGAAATACAATCTGGCCGGCAGTGCTTGGTGGCGCTACGGCTTCGAGGCGCCGGAGCTGTACGAAGAACTGGCGGGAGCGGTGTGAGTAAAAGGACTGAAAAGTTAGCAGTGAGTAGTTAGCAGTGAGCAGTGCAGGTACGCGCTTCGCGCGATTTTTATAAAACGTCGCGAAGCGACACCTGTCCTCAATTCTCAAATCTCAAATCTCAATTCTTTCTTGCAAAAGCTAGAAGCAGAGTGTGAGAATCAAAATAAAGAATCGTCTGTGCTACATACGCTGATTAGCAGAAAAGGAGAGAGAAACATGTTTCGTGAGATGAGACGGGCGGGGCAGGCGTTGTCCGCCGACGAATGCGAAGTAATTTTGCGAAAGCACGGGGAGGGCGTGCTGGCCGTTTCGGGGGATGACGGATATCCGTATGCCGTGCCGCTGAATTATGTGTATTTGGCCGGAAAATTGGTGATGCACGGGGCACGCGCGGGGCACAAAGTCGACGCGATGCGGGCGTGTGACAAAGTTTCCTTTTGCGTCATCGACGAGAAGACGGTCGTGCCGGAGGAATATTCGACGGCGTACCGCTCGGTCATTGTCTTCGGACGCGTGAAAATTTTGACGGAGCCGGAGGAGATGCTTCCGTATCTCGACGCGTTGGGCGCAAAATTCACGAAAGATGACGCGGCGGCGCGGATGGCATACATGAAGCCGCATCTCGCCGGGGTCGCGATTTACGTCCTCTCGCCGGAGCATGTGAGTGGCAAAGAAGGGCGCCTTTTGGCAGCGGAGAGGAAACGGCCATGTACTTCGACGGACTGATTCTGGGCGCGGTCTCATTTCTTTTGATCGGCCTCTTGCATCCGGTCGTCATCTACGGCGAATATTATTTCACGAAAAATATTTGGCCGCTCTTTTTGGTCGGCGGCCTGGCGTTTCTCTATGCGTCCGTGCAACTTTCGGAACTTCTCTGGAGCGGCTGCGCGGCCGTGACGGGCTTCGCACTTCTCTGGAGTATTTTCGAACTTTTCGAGCAGGAGAAACGCGTCCGAAAAGGTTGGTTTCCGCAGAATCCGAAAAGGAATCGGTGACTGATTTCCGTTAAACATAGGGGGAAAAGTTAGTAGTTAGTAGTTAGCAGTTAGCAGTTCAGGTGGCGCTTCGCGCGGTTTTAAAATGTCGCGAGCTTTGCATGGCACTCACTGTCGCCTCGCGTCACTGCGTTCCTAAGGCTCCGGTTCGTTTGCACAAGCGACACCGCTTAAAACTAATGGCTAATGGCTAAAAGCTAATAGCTAGGAACTATCTTGCGCATGATGACCAAAGTGAAAAGCTCGTCTCGGTCCGGGCATGAAAAAAAGCTCGCAGTCAAATATGAGACTGCGAGCTTTTTTCATGCCCGTTTCCTGCGGGAAAGACGATAGCCAATCGCGATGATGGCGAACCAGACGGGGGCGAGGAAGACGGCGTGGCGGAAGCCGGGGAGGAGCGCCATCGTGACGATGATGAGAAGGAAATACGCGATGCTCAGAATGTCGATCACGGGATAGCCGATCATTTTGAAGGTGAGCCGCTCCGATTCTTTTCCCAGATAGCGACGGAAATGGATGTGCGTCAGGAGAATCAGAATCCAGCTCGTGATGACGGCGACGGTGACGACGCTCATGATGTACGTGAAAGCGGCCTCCGGTAGGAAATAGCAAATGCCGATGACGGCGCTCACGAAGAAACTGGAGAAAAGAACGGCGCGCCGCGGGATGCCGTTTCCGGAAAGATGCGCCAGACATTTCGGCGCGTCGCCATGAAGGGCGAGACCGTGCAGCATGCGCGCATTGCTGTAGAGGCAACTGTTGTAGGCGGAAAAGACCGCGATGATGACGACGACATTTAGGATATCGGGCGCGGCGGGAATGCCGAGCGCGTCGAATATTTCCACGAAGGGACTGCCTTTCGAGCCGACAAGATTCCACGGGTAGAGACAGACGAGGACGAAAATCGCGCCGACGTAGAAAATTAAAATGCGGCTAATCGTCATATTCACCGCGTGCGGAATCGTCGTTTCCGGATGCTCCGCTTCTCCCGCCGTGATGCCGATCAGCTCCGTGCCGCCGAAGGAAAACGTCACGACGACGAGTGAGGCCAGAAGGCCCCAAAGTCCGTGCGGCAGGAAACCGCCGTGCGCCCAGAGATTTGTGAAAGACGCGGGGCTGCCTTCCGGACCGATGCCGAAGATGAGAATCGCGAGGCCGAAGACAATCATGAGCCCGAGCGCCGTCACCTTGATGAGCGAGCCCCAAAATTCCAATTCGCCGAAAAGCCGCACATTCATGAGATTGGCGAGCGTGATGATGACGAAGAGGATGAGCGTCGGAATCCAAGTCGGCAAATCCGGCAGCCAATATTGCACGTAAAAACCGATGACGGAGAGCTCCGCCATCGAGACGCCGATGTAGAGAAACCAATAATTCCAGCCGGCAAAGAAACCGGGAAATTCGCCCCAGTAGCGATACGCGTATTCGCTGAACGATCCGGAAACGGGATGGTACACCGCCATCTCGCCCAGAGCTCTCACGACGAAATAAATAAAAAGACCGCCGATGGCGTAGGCCAAAATGGCGGCCGGGCCGACGGTGGCAATCGTATCCGATGCGCCGTAAAAAAGGCCGGTGCCGATGGCACAGCCCAGCGCAATCATTTGAATGTGACGGCTTTTGAGATTTCGCTGCAAATGTTTCTCTTCCATGGCGCGTCTCCTTGCTTCCGCTTCGCAAACGGAATTTCTTTTCTACATAAACGCTTTAGTAAAGTACAGAAACATTATAGCAGGATTGGCCGCCTTTTGATAGAGGAAAGGAAACGGGCGTCTTATTCCGTCTCGGTTTCATCCAGCTTGGACAGCTGCGCCGGACGGAGGATGGTTTCGTAAAACGTGTTTAAGCTGTACTGCGGATTGAATTTTTGGATTTTGCAAAACAAAGCGTGCTCTTTGTGTGTGAGACGGATGACATGAAACTGACCGTTTATGTTGATGACGCCTTCGTAAATGGCAGGATGATCATCCACAAAATGCCCGAAAATTTTTCCGGAAATATTGTCGAGAAGCTTGGACATGGTTTTGAAATTGCCGATCATGGGATGCTTGGTTGTCGCTTTTGTCGGAGTGGCGGTGGCGGGGGTGCTTTCCATCGCGCGGATTTCTTCTGCGCTGAGTCGTTTCATGGGCGGCTTCGTGGTCACGATTTCTCCTTTCGTGCGCTGAATCATTTTTTTGAAAATGCGGAGTGTGCAGAAAGCATCAAAAAGGCTGTCGTGGAATTTCCCCGGGCCTTCTTCGAAGTATTCGGCGACGGAGGCCAATGTGCCGCCTTTTTGCGAAAGCCATGCAAATCGTTCCGCCAGCTCGGCTTGCACGGCGCTGCTGTTGAATGTCAGAAAAATATCGGCACATACCGTGGGCTCCGGCAGTTTCAATTTCAAATTGGCTAATTTTTTCAGGTCGCAATTCAAATTGTATCCAATCAAAATTTCGGCTTGATTCAAAATGGATTGGATTTCTTTCTTTTGGAGGTCGCTGAGTTTTGTGTCGTGGTAATGTTGATCGCAAAGGATGTGTTCGTTGCAGTCGATGATGGCAATTTGTTCGATGTTATTCGCGCTGCCTTCCGTATCGAGGCACAATACTTTTTCGGGCGGTACGATTTGCAGAAGTTCATTGATATTGATGATTTCCGAATTTTTCATCGGGCTCCCTCCTTTTTTCGGTGGTGCTGTTATATATCTTTATGTCTTAATTGTACCATTTTCCGAACAAGATGCAATTTTCAATTTTTTTAGTTTTGTGTTTTGGAATTAAAAAGCCCCGACGATTGAGCCGGGGCTTTGATTGACGAGATATAGTTTGTCTGATAGTATAGTCATGAGGACGCCTTGGCGGCGGGCTGTTGTTTGCTCCCTGTTTCCACAAGGGGAGGTGATGAATATGGAACTAGTCGTGATTTTTACGCTACTTCTACTCGTCATCATTCTGACGTTAAAATATTAATCACAGAAAAACAGCTGCTCTTCGTCAAAATGCGCAGCTGTTCTTCTGATTCATAAAATCGGGAGCCAGCTCGTCGCGTGGCGTCCTTTTCTATTGGCATTATATCTTTTTTCTCAAATTTTCGCAAGAGACGAAAGGAAATTTTTGAAAAATGAATCGAAATCTGCTATGATTGACACGAGGACGCCTTGGCGGCGGGCTGTTGTTTGCTCCCTGTTTCCACAAGGGGAGGTG
>CAVEYT010000081.1:0-6340 GCA_963619995.1 Acutalibacteraceae bacterium
TTTCCTTTCTTTCCCGGGAAAGAAAGGAAATGAAGAACGACAGGAGTTCTGCGGGAAAGCACCCCGCGTGATTTATCACAAATAACGCCGCGCAGCGCTATGCAAACAATAAACAGGTGTCGCTTCGCGACATTTTCGCATTCAGCGTCCCATCATCCGGCGCTTCGCGCCACTTGCGACCGTCCACTGGAAGGTCGCATCCGATAAGGAAGGCTTAAAGAAAATCACCCCGCGTGATTTCACATAAAAACGCCGCGAGGCGTGATTAACGTCCAACGGACGACGGAGAGCGCCCCCTTACGAACAAATAATAACCGCCAGGAAGACGAGCTCCTCGTCTCCGATTGTTTCCATGCCGTGCGTGTGGCCGTCGGCGCAGAAGGTGACGTCGCCCGGGCCGACTTCGCGCGTTTTTCCGTCTTCGGTGTAGCGGCCGCGGCCTGAGAGGATGTAGTAGCATTCCCCGTCGCCCGTGTGCGGATGGACGCCGAGCGAGCAGCCCGCCGGGATTGTCACGCGGGCAAAGAGACGGCATTTGTCTTTCATTTCTTCTTCCGTCAAAAGCGGCAGGACGACGATGTGGCCCTTTCCGCCCGCGGCGTTTTCTCTGATGATGGGTTCTTGCGGTTTCATAAAAATCTCCTTTCGTGGCAAAATCTTGCCAAATGAAATAAAAACGGGTACAATGGCAGTATGAAGAAAGTGAAAATTTCTTCATAGATGAAATTGTAAGTAGGAAGAAAATGAAATTTGTTTCCTACTTTATGGAAGGGGATTGCCATGGGATACACCCCGCTATATAAGCTGTTTCATCAAGACGAAACGGTGTGGGAAGCGGCGTACCGAGCGGCCTATCAGGCACCGTCGGCTCGGCACCTGCCGCTTTCTGCCTCTTGGTCGGCGGCCAAGGCAGCATCCGCGCCGGCCTTTTTCGCGTACACGGAAGAAATCGTCTGCTGTATGCAGGACATTTGGCGAGAGCAGGCGATGCTTGCGGCGCTTTCGGCGGCGCTCCCCCGGGTCGCCATTGAGCAATTTTTGCAAGAGAGCATGGCGGAAGAAATCCAAGCCAGCTGCGATATCGAAGGCGTCCAAAGCACGCGAAAAGAGATCGGGCTTGCGATGGTTGAGCAGAAAAATCCCAAGCGCGCCGCGTCCGTCCGCCTGTGGGGCATCGTCAATCAGTACACCCGGCTTTTGAAAGGGGAAGAAATTCCGCTGGAAACGTGCCGGGATGTCCGTGCGTTTTATGATGAATTTATTTTGCGTGAAATTGTAAATTCCGATCCGACTTTGGCGCCGGACGGCGTGCTGTTTCGGAAAGAAGCGGTGGACGTCGTGTCGCCGACGGGAAAAGTCTTGCATCGCGGCCTGTACCCGGAGGAAAAAATCATGGCGTATCTGGAAAGCGCGCTGGCCCTCTTGCGCGACGAATCGATGCCGGAGCTCGTGCGCATTGCCGTTTTCCATTATTTCTTCGGATACATTCATCCTTTTTACGACGGAAACGGGCGGACGGCGCGCTTTATCACGTCGTATTTCCTGTCGAAATATTTCCATCGCATCGTGGGCGTCCGGCTCTCTTTGGCCATCAAAAAATCGCGGAAGACGTATTACAAACTTTTTGAAAATACGAATTCTTACGGAAACCGAGGCGATCTGACGCCGTTCATTTTGGGTTTCCTGCGACTCGTGCGGGAGAGTATGCTGGATGTGAATGCCGTTTTGCGGGAAAAGAAAGCGCTTTTGGAAACATTGACCGCGCGGATTTCCGCCGAGCTCCCGAAAGAAGGCGATGTCGCCGTCTATGCTATTTTACTGCAAGCGAGCCTTTTTTCACAAGTCGGGCTCACCGTGGAGGAAATCGCCGAAGCGCTGGGGCTGACGACGCGCTCCGTCAAGTCGCGGCTCGCGAAGTATCCGAAAGAGCACATAATCGTCGATCGCTCGCAGAAAGCGTATCGGTATTCTTTGCATTGGAAACTGTTTTTGTAAGTGCGCGGCGGAGGAAATAAATGGGGAAACGGATGGGGCTGGACGTCTTTTTGACGGTCTCGCTCTTGCTCTTGATGAGCTATCGGCTTTTCGGCGCGGCGGCGCATGAATGGCTCGGGATTTTGTTCCTGGGGCTTTTCGTGTGGCATCACGAGCTGAATCGGCATTTTTTCAAAGGCCTTTTCCGCGGGCGATATGACGCGGCGCGCGCGGTGCGGCTCGTGCTGATGATTTTGCTCGGCGTCTTGGCGGTGGTCGCCGTCGGCAGCGGCGTCTTGCTCTCGCGTCATGCGGTGCCGTTTTTGGCGCTCCACAGCGGCCTGGCTCCGGTGGCGCAGCTGCACGTGGCGTCGGCGTATGGGTGCTTTGTGCTCGCGGGGATTCACGCGGGGCTTCACGGGGCAGCGGCACTGGGCGGCATGCGGCGAAAATTTTCACGCACGTGGCCGCTGCTTCGCCTTCTCGGATGGGCGCTTTCGGCCTACGGCGTGTGGGCCTTTTGGAAACGGGATGTCGCGGACTATTTGCTGCTCCGCGCGCATTTCGCGTTTTTCCCGGGAGACAATCTGCCGCTGTTTCTGGTCGATTATTCGGCGATGTTTTTGTTTTTTGCGTGTTTGGGGCGGGGCCTTTCGGCGGCTCTGCGGCGGTGAATCAAAATGAGAAATCAGGAAACTTGTCCCGTGCGCGTGGGAGATATCGTGACAGCCGGCGTGCGCGATCTGGGCGTGCACGGCGAAGGCATCGGAAGCGTGGACGGCTTCACCGTCTTCATTCCGGGTGCTCTTCCGGGAGAAACGGTCACGGCGAAAATCACGTTGGTGAAGCGCGCCTATGCGGTGGGGAAACTTTTGGACATTTCGGAAACGTTGCCCGACCGCGTCACGCCGACCTGCCCGGTGTATGAAACTTGCGGCGGCTGCCAGCTCTCGCATCTCTCCTATGCGGCGCAGCTTTCGGCGAAACGGCGGCGCGTGGCGGATGTCCTCGCCCGCATCGGCGGCTATCCGTCCGCGCTCGTCCGCCCCGTCCTCCCGGCTCGAAATCCCTTCGGCTACCGGAACAAAATGGCCGTCCCTGTCGGCGGCCCCCTCGGTGCGCCGCGCTTGGGTTACTACCGCCAAGGAAGCCACGACATCGTCCCCGTTTCCTCCTGCGCCCTTTTGCAAGACGCACACAATTGCCTGCTCGCCTTTGCGCGCGATTTCATGACGCGGCATCGCCTTGCGCCCTACGACGAAAAAACGGGAAAAGGAAGTATTCGCCACATTTTGGGCCGCACCGGAGAAGGCGGCCGCCTCATGGCCGTCATCGTCACCGCGACCGAAGAGCTTCCCTGCGAAGCCGAATGGATAGCGGAACTCCGAAAAGCCCTCCCGGAATGCGTTTCCATCTATCACAATGTCCGGTCGGGGCGCGGCAATGTCATTTTGGGCAAAAAAATTCGCCTCCTTTGGGGAGACGAGACCCTCACCGCGACGCTTTGCGGCCTCCGCTTTTCCGTGTCGCCCTTTTCCTTTTTTCAAGTCAATCCCGAGCAGGCGGAAATCTTGTACGACACGGCGCTGTCCTACGCGCAGCTTTCCGGCAAGGAAACGGTCATCGACGCCTATTGCGGCACCGGCACCATCACGCTGGCCCTGGCACGAAACGCCGCGCGCGCCATCGGGATCGAAATCGTCGCGCCCGCCATTGCCGACGCCAAGGAAAATGCCAAAAGAAACGGGATCCAAAACGCGGAATTTCTCGTGGGCGACGCGGCCAAGCTCATGCCGAAACTTTCGGAAGAAGGCACGCGCCCGGACGTCATCGTCATGGACCCCGTCCGCGCCGGCTGCGACGAAAAAGTTTTAGAAGCCGCCGCCGAAATGTCCCCTGCGCGCATCGTCTACGTCTCTTGCAACCCGGCGACCTTCGCCCGAGACGCCGCCCGCCTCCGCGAAAGAGGCTACGAATTAAAAGAAGTCACGCCCGTCGACATGTTCCCCCAGACCATGCACGTGGAAGTCGTGGGGGTGTTTGAAAAAGAAAAATAGTTTGTTGTTTTGGCAAGTGGGAGGGAAAAATGGGAAAGAAAAGAAAAATTCCTTGGGGAGAGCCGTTTCGGGGAGATATAAAACGGATGCGCCTTTGGACCGGGTGGAACGTTTGCGCGTGTGACGCGGTGCCCGGGAAAGAATGGCAGCAGAAGCTGACGGTACGCAGAAACGGAAAGGTTCGGCTCAAGGGGTATGATTGTTCTCCCGCCTGCGATGAATATCCTACGGTTCGCCGCGATCAAATCGTGCGAAATCAACGGCGGAAGATTGAGAAGCTTGAGGCGAAGCGATTGCTGGAGGCGGTGGCAATCGCTTTCGACGAAAACCATTTTCAATATCAAATTCCGATATATCCCGGTGGGAGAGGCGCTTGGGAATTGGAGCTGACGAATACCAAGGGGGAAGTATACCGATTTGAAGGGAATTTGGATGACAAAGATGCGTCGGAAGAGTATTTGTCTTCTTGGATGCGCGGGCTTTTCGGCATAGGGGATTTGTACGGATTTGACGGAAGCGACAGATTGCACGATGTCCGAAAAGTCACGGTGGAGCGGTACAGACGGGGCGGAATCAAAGTGACGGCGAAAGGAAAAGTCGATGTGCCGTATACGGATACCGATCAGTGGATGAATTGGGAGAAACTGACTGTCGATTTGGACAGGAAGACGATTGGATTTTCTCGCAGAATTTATCCGAAGGGGAAGCAGTCGAGGGAATACGATTTCAGCGAATTTGAAGAGACTTTTGCGAAGGATTTTTATGCCGGATTCGATGCGTCCGATTTGTTTACGACAGGGTCGGAAACGGTACCCGGCAAGCGGAAAGATTATGAAATCACCATCGACTACCGAGATGGGATTTCCCGCTTCATGACGGGGCGGTTCGACAAAGAAGGACTTCCGCGGGATTTCGGCGTTTTGGCGAAGTTTGTGAAGAAAATGATTCGCGGTTTCCCGGAAACATGGGAAATTTGGAATCCGGATTTTTACGACCGTCCCCGGTACGGCGAGGGCGAGTATATTTTTTGCAGCGTCATTTTCGATGAAGGCGGTCAAAAATATTACTACCTGACGGAGGATAAAACAATCGAAGAAGGGGATGTGGTATTTGTCCCCGTCGGTCCGGAGAATCATGTCATTCCGGGCGTGGTGGTCGACATTGAATATTTCACGGGCGAAGATGCACCGTATCCGCTGGAAAAGGTCAAGAACATCATCCGCAAGGCGACGGAAAAAGAAATGAAAATCGATATGGATGAGATCGATGCGTATCTGAATCCGGAAAACGGAGATATTTCGATTGGTCAAAAGCTTTTGATGAAACGAAGAGAGAAACGGGGAGTGAGAAGGACATTTTTCACGCAATGAAAGCGCCGCTTTCGGATGCTTCGGAAAATCATGTAGGGAAATTGGATGCGTTTACCACACCGGAAGAGGTCGAATGATCGGAATCCGGGCGGTTTGAGAAAGGGGACGAAATGAAAAAGTTGGGCTTAATCGGCGGCACAGGGCCGGAATCCACCGTCGAATACTACAAGGGAATCGTTTACGGCGTGCAGAAGAAATGTGGCTGCTTTCCGCCGCTTGCGATCGAAAGCCTCAGCGTCTTTGACGTGCTGGGCTTTTGTGAAAAGAAGGACTATGAGGGCCTTTCCGATTATCTTTTGCGCGGCATCCGAAATCTGGCGGCGGCCGGAGCTGAATGTGCGGCTTTGACAGGAATCACGCCGCACATCGTCTTTGATATTCTATCCCAAAATTCTCCCATCCCGCTCATCAGCATGGTCGAGACGGCGCGGGAGCGGGCAGCGGCAAGCGGTTTCAAAAAAGTCGCGCTCTTGGGGACGCGCCCCACCATGGAGAGCCGTTTCTTTCCGGATTCCTTTGCGCGGCGCGGCATCGAAGTCGTCACGCCGAATGAATCGGAACGCCGGTATATCGAGACGAAAATCGAAACGGAGCTGGAATTTGGAACAATAATCCCCAAAACGCAGCAAGGCTTGCGAGCGATCGCCGAACGACTTGAAAAAGAGGAAACGGCCGAAGCCATCGTCCTGGGCTGCACAGAGCTCCCACTCGCCTTTCGCGGAATAGAAATGTCGGTGCCGTTTTTGGACGTGATGCAAATCCACATCGAAGCGCTGGTGAATAGGATAGCGGAATCCGCGACGGAAAATCATGCGGCTAAAATGGATGTGTTTGCGCGATTGGAAGAATTCCGAAAGACGGCGCCGCCCGGAATGGATCCCGAAAACGAGAGAGCAGAAGCGATGGAAGAGAAATACGGCCATATCGAGGAATAAAAAA
>CAVEYT010000082.1:0-3083 GCA_963619995.1 Acutalibacteraceae bacterium
AACTGTTTTGCCGACAAGGTATACATATCGGCCGATTTAACGGTTTATCCCTGTGTGATGGAACGAAGGCTTAATCACGGTCTTGTGTCAAAAGACCAAGGTATTGTTCTAAAAAGAAGGATACTCGAATTGAATAAAGACGCTATTCAAGGCTGTAGCGAATGCGAGTATCGTTATTGCTGCTTTGACTGCAGACCCAACTCATTGAGCGGTAACATATACGAAAAACCATGGTATTGTACGTACAATCCGCATACGGGAGAATGGATTCCGGAAGATGTTTTTGTATTGCAACTAAGGGAAAAGTGGGGTGGTCCCGATGATTGATAAGCCCGTTGCAAAGGCACTTCGTAAGATCGTTGATAATCATAAAAATGAAGATGCGATGAAGGCGGTACACGATAAAATGCAATAAAAGGAAAACGGCTTAATGTTTTCGCTAAAGCAATACAAACAGATGAAAAATCGGTAAAAGTTTGAAATGAAAGGAGAATGGTGAACGATGGGTGTATTTAGTGATTTTCCGGAACTTGACGATGATCAGCCGAGACGGGGAAGCAGGAATCGTGAACTTGGTGCTGATGGGAAGGTCACGATTACTCTTCCGGGTATTAATTCTCACGAAGGAAACGGTCGGCGAAAGCGGAATATATCCAAAAATTCGAATGAAAGTGAGGATGCTTCCTTCGGCAGAGAAAATATGGGGAATGATTCTTTTGATGTAGAAGATGTATCGGAAAATAGCGAAATCCTCGAATATCAGAATGCGACCAATCCTCTATGCATCAATACAAATCCGAACAAAGATAAGGCGGATAAAAACCTTTCTGGTGCCATGCGTTCTTTGCAAAAAAAATATCCCGGATTCGGGATGAAAGGCGTGAAACCTTCGTATTTTTTCGATGAGATGATTAAAAACATATTCAGAGATGGGATCGCGCAGGATACATTTGTCCGGAATTATACGATGGATGATGAAAATGACAAGGAAAACGATGGGAATAGAAAAAAATATTTGTCTCTGGCTATACGGTATAAAAGGACGCCTCGTGATTATTTATCCGATATACTTCCCAATAATAAGACGCTTCTGTTCAGAGGGTATGTAAGTGGAAATTATTTTGTTGTGACGGATGTGTATGAGCATCGTGATGAGCCGTCGGCGTTACCGTACGAGGTGGAATGCCCGATTACTCGGTATGATGATGCTGATAATGTTAGGGAAGCGGGCGGAAACTTTCTCTTTGATTTGGCGGAGAAAGCGGCTTCTTTAAACCGGTATACCAAGAAACGATTGGAAGAATGGAGAGCGTATCTCAATTGGCGTCGTACGATTGTCAAAGCACGGATGCACGGCGTACCGTATGAGAGGGTAGACAGTCGGGAAGGCCATTTGATTTTTACTCTGCGATTTTCCGATAAAAAGGCGTATGAGGCGGCAAAGTGGCTGAATAAACGCGATGAGATTGCGGCTTATGGTGCTGAGTATGCCGACGAAGACGGTAATTTCAAGTACAAGGAAGATAGTCGAGGGAAATTCAAATCTTTGGGAGAGAAGGTACGGGGTGGTTCCCGAGAAGGGCATGTCGTGGGCGATCATTATGAGATTGATGTCGTATATAAAGCCTCGGATGCCGATGATTTTGATGAGATGTCGGAGGAAGAACGGGAGGCATATGTTCGGGATCATGTATTGCGGAACTATCCCGCGAAAGGATTTCTTGCTCCCTTGGTGATCAAAGATCTGTCTCTTTACAGCCGTCTTGAGCGCGCTGTCAATGATTTAGAAAATGATAAGAAATGCCATTCGCCCAATATGGCGATGTGGATTTTTGACGTCGGGAAGGCAAGAGTGCCGTCGCCGGAGGATCGGAAAGATTGGGAGGCCTTTGTGGAAAATCATTGGCTCAATACAGGGGTTTCCCAAAACCCGAATCAACGGGAAGCCATTTACAAAATGCTGGAAGCTCCGGATCTTTGTCTGGTGCAAGGACCTCCGGGGACGGGGAAGACGACGGTCATCGCAGAGGCGATTTACCAATTGGCGCGTCGAGGAAATCGTGTGCTGCTGGCTTCGCAATCTCATGATGCGGTCGATAATGCATTGGACAGATTGGCGAATTGCTCGGAAATTCGTGCCATTCGGCTGGAGGAACGTGACGGCGATTCAGATGAGAGAGGAAGTCAATTTTCCTCTAAAAATGCAATTTCCACGTATTACGGTGCCATCAGCCAATCGATTGCCGAAAAATTTTTGAATCCGTGGGATGAAAATCAGAAAAAGACGGATGAATACCGTTTGGATCTCCGGGATTTTTCGCATGCGTTCGAAGATTTAGAAAGACTTCGTCAAGAGCTCACAGATCTTAGGAAAAAGCAGCAAAAGTGCAAGCAAGATTTGGACGATGCGCGGATTCGGTACAACGAAGCGATGCGGAAGGATGAGGAGCATGAGAATGATAAGCTTCTATGTACGGATTTCAAGGCAAAAGCAGAGAAATGTGAGATAGTCGCCGGCCAATTAGAGATTTCGCCGGCAATGGGGGAGATACTGTCTCCGATATTGTTGAAATTTACGGATACGGCCAATGGATATGGCGTGGTTCCGATTGAGACGGTGAATGAAGAAATCATACGGCAAGAGCCGCAATTGGTTTTGACACAGATTGCCCGCTCTTGTGAGGCGGTATTTGAGTTACGCAAAAAACTTACGGAATCAATCGCGAGCAGAAATACGGATGCCGCCATTGATGATTTGAAAAGGAAAGAGATCGAAGCTAAGCTTCAAGAAATCCAAGATGAAATGGATTCTGATGATTTGACAAAAGAGAAATTTGATGAACTGAAAAAGAAACGCAAGGCCCTTAAAGATGAAAAGGAAGGTATCGGGGGAAGCGGTGCGTATCAGCCAAGCGAGAAGGAACTGGGGTTATTTGTCGAAGAGCAGAAGCCCAAAGTGAAGAATCCGGAAATGTGGCAGGAAATCATCGAAAATCTTTCCGGTCTGGAGACGGCGTATCATGCGGCGCTTTCTGAAATGACGAAGGAGCTGGACCATTTTCTGGATGCGTATCAAGCTGATG
>CAVEYT010000082.1:3093-6267 GCA_963619995.1 Acutalibacteraceae bacterium
GCTGATGATTTGGATTCGTTGAAAGAAGAGATGAAGGCGCTGGAAGGACAACAGAAAGCACTTTCGGAGGAGGCGCAAGGGAAACAAAAAGAAATCGAGGGCAAACAGAATCTGGAAAAGGAACTGGCAGAGAAATATCAATGTGAGCCGGAAGAGATAGAAACGCAAATCGAATCGAAAATACAACAGCTGGAAGACGAATGGAATCGGGAAACGGATTTCAGAGATGTCTGGAAGCAGACGCTGATGCAGTTTCGGAAGAAATTGGATGCGCCCGAAACGGCTAAGTATGACAACCGGTATTACCGGGATATATATGAGTCTTCTTGCAATGTGGTCGGTATTACCTGTACGGCCAATATGAAAGAGTTGGATGAAACATTTTCGGATTTTGATGTAGTCATCATTGATGAGGTCAGTAAAGCGACCCCGCCGGAGCTTTTGCCGCCGCTTATGCGGGCGGGGAAGACAATTCTTGTCGGGGATCATCGACAGTTGCCGCCGGTATTCAATGAGTATCAAAAGTCGTACGACGAATTGTTGGAAGAAATCGATAAAAATGGGGACGAAGAAGGAGAGGCTGATACCGTGGGGCTTCGTCCCGAGGATTTGGAGAAATATCAAAAAATGGTCACATCCTCGCTTTTCAGAGAGTATTTTGAGAAAGCGGATGAGCGGATCAAGCATTCTTTGTTGACGCAATATCGGATGCATTCGGATATCCAGGCCGTGATCAATCGTTTCTATGACAGGAAGCTGGAGAGCGGTATTTTGGATATCGAGGCCAAAGAGAAAGCGCATGGTTTGGATATCAGAATGCCGTCCGGGGATTATATTCTCCGGGCCGATACCCATGCGTATTGGGTGGATTCTTCAAAATTGCGTAAGAAATTAATGGAGCAAAGCCGGTATCCCGGAAGTACATCTTTGCATAATGTCTATGAAAAATACATTATTCTTTCCATTTTGGAGAATATCAATGCGGCCTATGAAGCAAAAGGCGAATCAGGCGTAACGGTCGGTGTGATTTCTTTCTACGGCTCACAGGTCAATGACCTCAGAAAAGCAGTCAAGACTATGCGCAATCAAGGGAAACTCAAGGCATTGAAGGTCGATGTCAACACGGTGGATCGATTCCAAGGAAAGGAAAAACAGATCATTATCACCAGCTTGGTGTGCAATACGAAAAAAGGGAATGCCAGCCGTCATGTTGCGGCGTTTGAACGAATCAATGTGGCGTTTTCGCGGGCGCAGAACTTGTTAATTGTCGTCGGAGCCAAGGATTTGTACGGCAAGCTTCCGGTGACAATTCCCGCTATGGATACGGGCGAGCCTAAAACCATACGTATTTATCAGAAAATTATTGATGAGTGCGCCAGGAAAGGTGCCTTTGTATCCGGTGATATATTGATTTCCGATAATGTTGCGGCGGAAATTAAAAAGGAATACGCTAAGGAGGCGAAGGAATGATGGAGGTTACGAAAGCGCGCGTTGCCTACCCGTATATGAAGTATGAGGTAACAGTGACGCATTCCACCGAGCGCAAATCGACGGCGATGGAGTGGATGCTCTTGGAAATTGCGCAAAAAGCGATGGAGTATCCCGATTGGGCGGAGATTCCCTTGGAGAGAGTTTTGGATTCCGTATTTTCGATTGCCGACGGTGATCCGGTACTTCGACAAGTGCTCCTGGAGCTGCAAGATGTTGGCGCATTGGAGCAAATCTCCGGACTGAGTGATATCAGTGAATGGGAAAAGCTCAAATGCGGTGATCTCAAACTGACCGCTAATGGGCAGCGTTTGCAAAAAGAGGGAAAACTTCCTGCAAAGCCGGTGTCTAACGTATGTAATTTTATCTATGATGTCGTCGGGAATCGTCTCTTGGATCCCGATAAAGGCATGTCAGATACGACCACGTCTTTCAAAGTTAAAGACATGGATGACGTGCCGCCGTTTCCGGATTCTTTAATTGGCGACAAGATAGAGGAGTGGAAAAATGGTGGTAAAAACGGCGGTAAAAATGCGCCGCCCTGGCTTCAAAAAAATTCGCATATTGATCAAATAACCCCGGAAAGGGCTACCGTACAATGGAAAACCATCGGACGGGATATCGCGGTAGATGGCGACGGCTCTCTTTCTGTCATGGGGGAATCGGATCCGGATATTGCAGAGGCGATATTGGAAAATACGGATTTGGGCGTGATGCCCGACGAAGCGATTCCTGCGATTTCCGTAGATGCGCTTTCGGAAAAGCAGCATGTCGAGCGATATGAAAAAATCGAGGATGTCATCGCCAATTACGCAGGGAAAGCGGATGTATTTGTGCTGAATCCACGATTTGCGAATCCGGCGAAAGGGAAAAGAAATAAAATTTGCTTGCTTTTGGGGCAATCCTCTTTTGGATTTGAGGATGAGGGGAATTCCGTCGTTGTATCCTTGCCGGAAGTCGTACCCGAGGGATTGATGTATCAAGATCGGGAGCGCAGTGTCCATGCCGCGGCGATTTCCGGGCACTTCCGAAATTTCAATCGGCAGATTCCGTATTTCTACGAAGAGGTAAGCGATTTTTCCGATTTTCTTCTTGCGGCAGTCAGGAAATATTATCGGAAAGAGCGGCGGATTATGATGCTTCTAAAGTATATCGAGGGTGTTTCTTATTCGGAATTTTACACGCCGGATGATCTGAAGGAATTATTCTCCGGACAAACAATGCAGGAGTATACTCCCGTCGACAAAAATTTGGTCCAATTGCTCACGATTATTTCCCAAATGAAAAATGCATTGGGGGATTTGTCGTTTCCGGTCAGCGGTGAAACTCTTCGCGAAGTGTTGGCGCATAAAGACGGCGAAGAGTTAAAGCGTATTTGTGATGGGATCCGACAATGGCGGGAGACGTTGGAATCGCTTAAAAAGGATAGGGATATCGATTTGCAAGAGATGAATTGGGACGGGACGCCTTTCGGCCTCGCTTTGGAATGTATGGGGCAAGTCGCAAACGAGCTTTCCGTTTTTTATGATGATGCGGCCATACGCTATGACAAAGTGTATGTATTTGATACGTGCGCTTTGATGGATTGCCCGGATGTGTTGGATGATTTTTCTGATGATCGGGCGCTTGTGATTATTCCTACGCAGGTGTCTGTGGAGCTGGATGGGCTCAAGAATAATACAGATG
>CAVEYT010000083.1:0-6263 GCA_963619995.1 Acutalibacteraceae bacterium
TTTGTTTTTGGATATGAGGTGTACAGTATGGGTTGGCTTAGCAATGTGAAGAACAGTGTGAAGAATCAGTTTACGGACGAGTATGAGGATGAAGAATATATGGACGACGAAGAGGAGGAAATGGCGGCGGAGGAGGCTCCTCGTGTGATGCCGCGGGCTCCGGAGCGTCCGGCTCGGGTGGATCCGACGGCCGCTGTGCCGCGCCGTCCGGTGGCTTCTCGCGTCGCGCCTCGTGCGGTCGGAAACAGTGCTGTGCGCCCGTACACGATGGTGGTGGTGAATCCGCATGATTATAAGGATGCGGAGAAAATCGCCGATCATATCAAGCAGGGGCGGCCGGTCGTGATGAATATGGAATCGGCGGATGCGGATGCGGCGCAGCGTATCGTGGATTTTGTGCAGGGCGTGATGTATGCGACGGACGGCCACATGGATACGGTGGGGGACAAGATTTTCTTGTGCGCACCGAATAATATGGCGGTCTCGAAGGAGAATTTCGCGGCGTATGCCGGAGGGCTTTCGGATGGCGCCGTGCCGCGTTTTGATTTGAACGAGTGATATGGAATTTTGGAAACGATTTTGGGAAAATCTCAAGCGACCTTTTGAGGATCCGGAGGATTTCGAGGACGAGGGGCTCTGGGAGGACGAGGAGGAGCCGGAGGGGGCAGTTTTGCCCCGGGAGCGTGAATCTTTGCCTCCGCCGCGAATGACGACACGGGAGGCCTCGCGGGCTGTCCGCACGAAGACACCGCTTTCTATCTTGGTGTCGACGCCGCGGGAGTTTTCGGATGTCCGCTCGGCGGCGCGCTCGCTCCAAGAGGGGAAAATCGTGGTCGTGCGGCTGGCGGAGGCGGATGAAGCGCTCTCGCAGCGGATCACGGATTTCTTGTCCGGCGCGGTTTTCTTGGTGGGCGGTGCGATCCAGCTCATCGGGGATGTCTTGGTCTGCACGCCGGAGACGGTGCGCACGGAGACGGAGGATTTCCAATATCGGACGGTGGATTTTGCGACACCGTGGAGACTTCGGGAATAAAATCGGAGGCGGTATCAATGGGAAACATAGTCATGGTCGGCGCGGGCGCGATGGGAGGAGCGATCCTTTCGGGTTGTCTTTCCAAGGGGCTTTGGCAGCCGGAACATGTGTACATCAAAGAGCATACGGAGGCGCTTTCCAAAGAGAAGGCGGCGGCGTATGGCGTGCAAGTGTCGGACGGCGGCCTGGAAGCGGCGGATGCGGATCTGATTGTCTTGGCCGTGAAGCCGAATATCGTCCCGGAAGCGGCGCGGGAAATCGGCGCGCTGTCACCGAAAGGACTCGTTATTTCCATCGCGGCGGCTGTGACGGTGGCGGCGTTGGAATCGTATTTCCCGAAAGGGACGCGCATCGTCCGCGTGATGCCAAATACGCCGGCGGCGGTGGGCGCGGGTTTCGCGGCCATCACCAAAGGAACGGCGGCGACAGAGGCGGACGCGGCGGCAGCGAAAGAAATATTTGAGGCGCTGGGGCGCGCGGTCATTGTGCCGGAGCGGCAGCTGGATGAGCTGGGGGCGCTTTCGGGTGCGGGGCCTGGCTATGCGTTTGTGATTATCGATGCGCTTTCGGACGCGGGGGTGAATATCGGGCTTTCGCGTGATGTTTCCATTTTGGCCGCGGCGCAGACTTTGTACGGGGCGGCGAAGATGGTCCTGGAAACGGGGAAACATCCGGCGGCGCTTCGCGATATGGTGACGAGTCCGGGCGGGACGACGATTGCGGGGATCGCGGCGATGGAGCGCGGCGGCCTCCGGTCGGCCATCATCGACGGCGTGGAAGCTTGCATGAAAAAATCGGATAGTATGGGACGGTAATCGATGAAAGACAGAGAAAAAATTCTCCGCTATTTTGCGGCCTCCGGGGAGGAAGCGGGCGAAATCGCCGAGCGGCTTCTCGATTTGGCGGAGGCGGCGGACGGCGGACGACCTTTCACCGTGAGTCCGTTTCTGTCACCGTTTGCCGTGCAGATTGGGATGACGATAGCGGCGCACACGCAGACGCTCTCCTGCCAAAGCAACGGCGGTTTCCATGAAGCGGAGCGGGTGCGCATCGCCTTCGTGCGGCAGGATTATGACGGGCCGGTGGATTTCGGCATCACGGCGCTTAAAGTGACGTGGGACGCGAGGTATCGACTTCTCGGCCATCGCGACGTGCTGGGCTCTCTCATGGGGCTCGGGATCGAGCGGGACGTCTTCGGGGATATTTTAATGGACGGCGCATCGGCGGAAATTTTGGTCGACACCAAAATGGCGCCGTGGATTTCGGAAAATTTCAAGAAAATCGCGATGGTGCCGGTCACGGCGGTCGAAATGGATGTGGCCGATGTCACGCCGCCGAAGCAGGAGGCGAAAATCGTCCGCGCGACGGTCGCTTCGCTCCGATTGGATGCGGTGGGCGCGGCCGGTTTCGGCATTTCCCGCTCGAAAATGGCAAGCGCCATCGACGGCGAGCGCGTGCAAGTGAATTGGCAGACGGCGAAAGGCCCGTCGCAAGCGGTGAAGGTCGGCGACATCATCAGCTACCGAGGCCGCGGCCGTATCGAAATCAAAGAGCTCACCGGGCAGAGTCGAAAAGGCCGGCTCGGGGTACTGATGGATCGGTACCGATAAGGGCAGAATTGAGAATTGAGGGGCTTGACTCTTTTCATGCTTTGTTTTTGCAGCGTTTGTGCTGAGAGCTTTTGCAAGAAAGAATTGAGGGAAGCGGTGCGCTTCGCGTGATTTTTATTTATAAAAAACGTCGCCGATTCGTTTACATAAGGCGACACCTGTCCTCAATTCTCAAATCTCAATTCTCAATTCTTTTTTGCGAAAGAAAGAATCGCTTAAGAGCCTAAAGCTTAACATAGAAAATTATACGGTTTCGCACCGTTTCCTATAGAATTTCCGTTTCATTTTATTTCAGAAGAGGAGAAAGAATCATGATTACACCGATGGATATTCACAACAAGACGTTCACGAAGGCGGTGCGCGGGTATGCGCCGGAGGAAGTGAACGGGTTTTTGGATGAGCTCGTGGGCGATTATGAGCGCATTTATCGTGAGCATCGCGAGATGGAAGAGAAGATGGATACGTTGAAGACGAAGCTTGCGAATTACGAGAAAATCGAATCCACGATGTCGAATACGCTCATCATGGCGCAGGAAACGGCGGAAAATGTGAAGAAAGCGGCGCAGAAGGAAGCGGATCTCATCGTGGAAGAAGCGAAAACGCGTGCGCGCCAGATTTTGGCCGAATCGGAAATGAATCGCCTTAGGATCAATGATTCGCTCTTGAAAGCAGAAGGCGATATGAAGCTGTATTTGGAGAAATTGCTCGTCAGCCTGAAGTCGGCGACGTCCATGGTGGAAGATGCGAAATCCGCGTGTGCGCCGATGGTGATTGCGGGCACGAAGGAAACGGAAGCGGCGGCGGCAGAGACGTCGGAAGCTGCGGTTTCCAAGGAAACGGAAGAGCCGGTGAGTCTGACGGCGCCGATTGCCGAAGCCATCAACGAAGCGGCGGAAGCGGACGGCATGCAGGAGCGCTACGTCGATATTTCGGCCGAGGAAACAAAATGAGTGCCGAGAGCGGTGCGAAAGTCCTGACGGAATGGGCGACGCCCCATGTCGGGCTGTCTTTGGCTGTCGACGAAATTCTTTGCGAGGAAACGACACCGTTTCAGCAGATTCAGATTGCCGAATCGAAGCAATACGGGCGCATGCTTGTCCTGGACGGGGTTTTTCAGACGTCGGTGAAGGATGAGTGGACGTATCATGAAATGATCGCGCATGTGCCGCTCATGCTGCATCCGCGGCCGGAGCGCGTGCTCATTATCGGCGGCGGCGACGGCGGCGTGGCGCGGGAAGTGTGCCGCCATGCGTGCGTGACGCACGTGGATATGTGCGAAATCGACGGGCGCGTCATCGAGCTTTCAAAAAAATATTTCCCGACAATCGCCAAGGTTCTTTTGGATCCGCCGGAGAAACTGCACGTCCATGTCGGCGACGGGATTGCGTTTACGGCGAAGGCCAAAGATTTTTACGACGTGATCATTATCGATTGCTCCGATCCCATCGGACCGGGCGAAGGGCTTTTCACGCGGGAATTTTATAAAAGCGCGCTGGCGGCGCTCCGAAAAGACGGTCTCATCGTCCAGCAAAGCGAATCGCCCATCGTGCAGCAACACTTGGTGCACGACGTGTACGCCGCGATGAAGGATGTCTTCCCCATCGTGCGTTGCTACTTGGCGGGCGTCCCCATTTATCCGGAATGCTTGCACAGTTTCATGCTGGCGAGCAAGAAATACGACCCGCTGACGGCGGAGTTGACAAGAGAAGCGCCGCAGCCGCTGCGTTGCTACAACGCCGGTCTCCAGAAGAGCGCCTTCGTTCTTCCGAATTACGTGAAGGATTGCCTTTCGGGGAGAGGGAATTGTTTTGAAGGATGATGACTGAGCTTTTTGCTTTGTGTTCTCATAGAGATAGAGACGTCAGACGGTCAGACATCAGACGTCAGACTGCCACATTGTTGTGATTGGCTTTTGTGCCACATAGAGGTCGAGACGTCAGATAATCAGATGTCAGACTGTCACAAGGGTGTGATTAGCTTTTGTGCCACATAGCGCTTGAGATGTCAGGCGCAAGAAAAAGTTAGCAGTGAGTAGTGCAGGCGTCGCCTTTGGCGACATTTATAAAAACATCGCGAAGCGATACCGCTAAAGTCTGACGTCTGATCGTCTGATGTCTGACTTCTTGAGCTCCCATGTCACGCAAGGCAGAGCAAGAATAATGAATATTTTCACAGGAGGAAGAAATATGAGCTATAGTGTAGCCGCCATGCAGGCGAAGGGGAAGAGTGCCGAGGACAATATTTTTGCCGCGAACAATCGCGCGACCGCTTTGGCCGACGAGATTGGGAAAGAAAATGTCATCAATGGGACCGTCGGCTCCATTTTGGACGAAAACGGCGATCTCGTCATGCTCGAAGTCATTCAGCGCGCGTACAAACGCTTGACGCCGCGTGAGATTGCCGCGTACCCACCGATTCAAGGCTATCCCGACTACCTGGAAGCAGTCTTGTCGCAGTGCTTCGGCGAATCCCGTCCGGCCGGTTTCATTCGCGCCGTTTCCACACCGGGCGGCACCGGCGGGCTCCACCATGCCGTGCACAATTATTCCTCGGCGGGCGACGAAGTCCTCATGACCGATTGGCATTGGGGCGCTTACGATAGCGTCATGATCGATGCCGGACGCAAGCCGCGCACATTTTCCTTTCTGACGGATGACGGCCATTTCAATTTGGAAAGCTTTAAGGAAAATGTTTCCGATATGGTCGCGAAACAGTACAATACCGTCATCATTCTGAATGGCATCGCCAATAACCCGACCGGCTATTGCATGACGGATGACGAATGGGGCGCCGTCGCTGAATTCTGCGCGAAAGTCGTCGAAGGGAAGGACAAAAATGTGATTCTCGTCGCCGACATCGCCTATCTCGACTACAGCGGCGAAAAGCAGGCGTGCCGCCGTTTCTTCAAGAAATTTGAAAATCTGCCGAAAAATGTCCTCGTCCTCATTCCCTACACGCTCTCCAAAGGTTTCACGCTCTACGGGCAGCGCATGGGCGCGCTCATTTGCATCACGCAGGACGAGAGCGTCGCGCAGGAATTTGTGGACATCAACCAGTACAGCAGCCGCGCTTGCTGGTCGAATTGCAACGGCGCCGCGATGAAAGCGATGGCTTCCATTTGCCAAAATCCGGACGAACTCAAAGAACTCGACGCCGAGCGCGCGAAATACTACGAGCTTATTCAGGAGCGCGCCGCGATTTTCATGAAAGAAGCCGACGCGGCGGGATTGAAATACGTCCCCTACATCTCCGGTTTCTTCATCACGCTCCCGATGGAAGGCGCGAAACAAGTCTGCGATCTCTTGGAGAAACGCGACCGCATTTTCCTCGTCCCGCTCAAAAAAGGCATTCGTCTCGCCGTCTGCTCGGTTTCCAAAGCGAAAATCACGGGCCTGGCCGCTAAGATTGCCGAAGCGGTAAAGGAAGCGGGCGCGAAGCAGTAAAAACAGGATAGAATGCATGAAAAAAGCTGTGAGCCGAATTTTCGGTTCACAGCTTTTTTGTGTGTGGGAAGAAAGTTAGTAGTGAGTAGTGAGCAGTGAGCAGTGCAGGTGCGCGCTTCGCACGATTTTAATAATCGTCGCCGGAGGCGACACCTGTGCTCAATTCTCAATTCTCAA
>CAVEYT010000084.1:0-6257 GCA_963619995.1 Acutalibacteraceae bacterium
CTTCAGGGCCCGGCATCGGAAAATTTCAAACAGGCGGGCCCCCTTGCACGGCTCTTGGCTACTCAATAAAATTGGAAACAGCGGCCTTAAAATAATAGAAGGCCGCCATCAACAAGGGCCGCGCTTCGAGGCGCGGACCTTTGTGCCCGAAATGTTTTACAAACATAGAGCGAGTAAAAGGCAAACATCGCTTCGCTCGTTTGCGGCTTCTTTGCTTATCTGTCACGCAAAATTTTTTGCATTTTTCCGCAGCCCCTTATAATTTCCAGTCCGTTTCTTTCAAAAACTTTCGTTTCTTCAGCATCTCGCCCAAGGCCTTCGTCAGCTCCGGCGCGTCCGCATCTGTTGACAGGATGCCGATCACGTTGCGAATCTCATTTTGCTGCACCGTCACAAAATATTTTGTCCGATACGAAATTCCCTGCAGCGTTTTCTTGACGATGAACGACCCTTCCCAGCGCGGATGTTTCTTGTCGGAGATTTTGACGAGAGGCGTCTTCCCCTCATAGATTGCTTTTTGCGCGATAATTTGTTTGTTCAGCGTCTCCGCGATGACATCGAGCTGTTCCGAAATGGACAGGTTTCGATAGCCGGAGACGCCTTCTCTTTGGAGGTACTGTGCGCCGATGGGAGCCGATGCCGCCCAGCCGTATGTGAAATGCGGGCCGTCCTTCCATGCGATGGTGTAAAAATGTCCGTCCGACATCCCCATGCGCGCGAGCGTCATCTTCGGCGAATTGGTTTCCGTAAACGGGAGCGCCATCTGCTCACCGACCTCAATCCGGACGTGCTTGGGGACGTCCATTCGCCCGATGAGCGCCATGTCCCATTTTTCCGCCGCCAGCGCGCCGTTTCCCATCGAAAGAAGAAACGCCGCGAAAAGGCACGCGAGCCATTTCTGTTTCATACCGAATCCTTCTGCACTTTCGCCCACGAATCTTTCAGCCCGACAATCCGATTGAGGATGATATCCCCATCCTTCGTGTCCGTGTCGATGATGAAATAGCCCTTGCGTAAAAATTGGAAACGGTCGCCGACGCCGTATTCCAAAATGGCCGGCTCCGCGTATCCTTTCATTTCCGTCAGCGAATTCGTATTGATTTTCTCCATGAAATCCCGGCCGTCGTCCGTGTCGTCGGGCGAAATGAGATAATCATAGAGGCGCGCCGTAATCGGGATGGCTTTCGCCGCCGAGACCCAGTGGAGCGTGCCCTTCACTTTCCGGTCGGCACCGGGCGTCCCGCTCTTCGTATCCATGTCGCAGGTGCAATGAATTTCCTTGATGCTGCCGTCTTCATTTTTGACGACTTCATCGCAGCGGACGATGTACGCTCCCTTGAGACGCACTTCTTTCCCCGGCGTCATGCGGAAAAATTTATGCGCGGGATTTTCCATGAAATCTTCCGCTTCGATGTAAATTTCACGGCTAAACGGAACCAGCCGCGTCCCCATCGCTTCGTTTTCGCTGTTGTTTTCCATCGGCATCATTTCCATTTGATTTTCCGGATAATTTGTCAAAACGACTTTCACCGGATCGATGACCGCCATGATGCGCGGCGCTTTCGCTTTCAAATCTTCGCGAATGCAATGCTCCAGCTGCGCGATGCTGACTTCATTGTCCGATTTGGCCACGCCGATTTCTTCGCAAAAAGCGCGCAATGATTCCGGCGTGTAGCCGCGACGACGAATCCCGGAAATGGTCGGCATGCGCGGATCGTCCCAGCCGGAGACGACGCCCGCTTCCACCATGCGGCGCAGTTTCCGTTTGCTCGTGATCATCGTCGACACATTGAGACGCGCAAACTCAATCTGGCGCGGTTTCTCCGCTCCTTCATACGCTTGGAGACACCATTCGTAAAGCGGCCGGCGTTCCGCAAATTCCAGCGTGCAGATGGAGTGCGTGATTCCCTCTATCGCGTCCGACAGCGGATGCGCAAAATCGTAGAGCGGATAAATGCACCACGTGTCACCCGTGCGATGATGCGTCGCGCGCAAAATGCGATAAATGACCGGGTCGCGCATGACGATATTCGGCGACGCCATGTCGATTTTCGCGCGGAGACATTTCTCGCCGTCCGCGTATTTCCCGTCTTTCATCTCTTCAAAAAGGCGCAAATTTTCTTCGACGCTGCGGTTCCGATACGGACTTTCCGTCCCCGGATGCGTCAAATCGCCGCGCATCGCGTGGATTTCCTCGCCCGTCGAATCGTCCACATACGCCAGCCCCATCTGAATCAGGCGACGCGCAAATTCATAGAGCTGCGGGAAATAATCGGACGCATAATGCACCGGTTCCTTCCATCGGAAACCGAGCCATTTCACGTCTTCCAAAATGGAATTGACGTACTCCACCTCTTCTTTGGACGGATTCGTATCGTCGAAACGGACATTCGTCTCCCCGTGATATTTCTTCCCCAGACCGAAATTGAGGCAAATGCTCTTCACGTGCCCGATGTGCAAATAGCCGTTCGGTTCCGGCGGAAACCGCGTCAGCACCCGTCCGTTTGCATAGACACCGTTTTCGATATCACGATTGATTTCCGCTTCGATAAAATTCGCGGCCACCCGTTTCTCTTCCATGTCAGACTCCTTTACCGACGGCTTCTTGCCGTTTCTCCACCATACCATATAAAATATCGACGATTTTTCCGCTGCTGCTCGTGGAAACATCCCCGCAGTTTTGCGCCATGACCGCCCGCCGCTCCGGATGCGTCAAAAGTTCTTGCACCGTCTCGGCCAGCTGCCCGCGATTCACCCAGACCGCGCAGCCCTGTTTCTTCAAATGTTCCGCATTGGCGCGCTCCTGTCCGGGAAGTGCATTGACGAGCACCATGGGCAGATGCATCGTGAGCGCCTCCGTGCAAGTCAGCGCCCCCGGCTTCGTGACGATGAGCTCGCTCTCCGCCATGAATTGCGCCACTTTGTTCGTGTAGCTGTGGAGCTCCACGGGGTGATGCAAATTCGTCCGAAGCGACGCGACCTCTTCGTAAGCGGAAATATTTTGTCCCGTAATCACGATGAATTTTTGGATTTCCTTGACTTTGTCCAGCCGTTTCAGCGTGTCCGTGATGTATCCCAGCCCCAGGCCGCCGCCCATCAAGAGCACCGTCCCCGGTTTCTTCTCCGGCAAATGTTGCAACACTTGATCAAATGAGCGCCGCACCGGAATCCCCGTCACATGGATAATCTCCCGCGGCACGCCGTGCGACGCGAGCTCGTCAGCCAATTCCTCCGTCGCGACGCAGTAGCCGTCCAAATGTTTGTCCACCCAGAGCTGATGGATATCGAAATCCGTGATGAGCCCGATGAGCGGGATGGACAGCATGCCTTCTTTTTTCAGCAAATTTGCCGCGCACGCCGGAAACGGATGCGTAAAGAGCAGCGCGTCCGGCTTCAAGACGGAAATCAGCCGCTCCATCCGCCGACGAAAACTCCACGACAGCAAGCTTTGCACACCGCTCCCCAGCGCGTGGTTCTGCGAATTTTGGTACAGCTGGTTGTACATCAAAGGAAATGTCGCCAGCATTTTGAGATACCCGCGTTTCAAGAGCTGATCCAGCGAAAACGTATCGGCGGACAAGAAATCCAAGACCCGCGCGTGATCGCCGGGGTGCGCCCACTTGATCGCCTCCGCGATGGCGCGCGCCGCCTGCGAATGCCCCGTCCCGATGGACGCCGTCAAAATAAAAAATTTCCGATGCTGTGCCATGAGTCCTTATATTTTCTTCCAAAGCCAAGCGGCGATGAGAATCCCCAAAATGCTGATCAAATTCGGCGCGAAACGAAGACCCAGATGAATTTGAATGATGGCCAAATTCAGGTAAATATCTTTGAAATTGAACACTTCAAACGTTTCCGTAAAATACGGCATGATGCCCGCCAGACTCATTTGCGAGAGAAGCTGGCCGATAATGGCGGCAATCAGCGCCCCTGCGACCAAAAACAAAATCAGCGAAAGCATCCCGTGCCCGCCCATACGCATTGTCGTGTCCTCCCTCTCAAAAATGCGCGCCGAAACGGATTTTCCCCGCGACTCGCTCACCCAAAGCGCGACCCGTCTCATTGTCGGAACGATATTGATAAATCACGCGCCACAAAACGCCGTCCTTAGCGAAAATATATTCCTGTATCGTCAGCGGCGCCGACCGTCCGCGCTCCGTATCCGTGAAAGAATACGTGAGCCGCACCGCTTCCGTGCCGTCAATCGTCACCATATCCGTAGACGCTTTCAGATTCGAGACCGCTTGGCTCCCGCGCAGACCGGCATCCGCTTTCGCCGCCGCGGCCCGGATATCCGTCTCCCCCGCGTCGCCCATGACGAGCACCTGCATGTACGCATTGCGCCCTTCCGCATTGACCGTGGAAACATTTCGCGGCGCGGCCTCCGCCATCGCCCCATTCACCCCGAGCGGAAACGGCAGCTCGACCGTCACCGTCTGATTCGCGCAAGAAATGCGGCTGGACCCGAACGCAAATTCATCCTCGACCGATGTCGCGCAACCCGACAAAAAGAATACGCCGACCGCCAACGCAGCAGTGAGCGACAAGTTTTTATATTTCATTTCATAAATCCCTTTACACAATTTTGCTATTCATTATACCACAGAGAAGAGCACACATGATAAAATAATATCATATCTCATCTACAATTTTGATTTTTACCGGGAAGCATCTATGAAACCATTTTCACCGCGCCGCATCGGCATCGTCGCCGAATGGAATCCCTTTCACGTCGGGCATCAAAAGCTGGTGCAGACGCTAAAGGAAACGTACCCCGAAGCCGCCATCGTCTCCGTCATGAGCGGCAGTTTTGTGCAGCGCGGCGAGCCGGCCATTTTCGATAAATGGACGCGCGCAAAATGGGCGACCCAAGCCGGTGTCGATCTCGCCTTTGAGCTGCCGACGCGCCTCGTCCTCCAAAGTGCGGACAAATTTGCGGCGGGCGGAGCAAAACTTTTGGCTGATTTGGGGTGCGACGCCATCGCTTTCGGGACGGAAAGCTTTTCCGCCGAAGAGCTCTTCGCCGCCGCCGACATGTTGGAAGCGCCCGATTTTTCGGGAAACTTGCGCGCCGTGCTTTCGGCGGGCCTCCCCTACTCCCGCGCCGTCAATGCCGTGCTCGCCGAAAAAAATCCGTCGCTTTCGGACGGCCTTTCGCGTCCCAACAATCTTTTGGGCATCCAATACGCCCGCGCCGTCCGCCGTTTCTCGCTCCCGATGACGCTGCTGCCGATGCATCGCGACACATCTCCCGCTGCCCCGTCGGCGACCGCCATCCGAAACGAAATTTCCGCCGGAATATTTCCCGAAAACATTCCGGACGAAGAGCGAAAAGAGTTGGAAACTTTTCTCGCCCAAGGCGCCGTAACAGATTTTGCCCGATACGAAGACGCCTGCCACCTGCGCGCAAGGCTTCTCTCTTTGGACGCACTCCAAGCATCCGGCCTCTTTTCGGAAGGCTTGGAACACAAATGGGAAACGGAAACGAAACAAGCGTCCTATGCCGATATGCTCGCCGCCATCAAAAGCAAACGCTATCTCACAAGCCGCCTGCGTCGCCTCGGTGCCGCCCTTCTCCTCTCGAGCGGCACGCCCTCCCCCTTCACAAACGAAGCCCCCGCCCCCTACGCCCGCCTCTTGGCCCTCCGCGAATCAAAATCTTCCTTGCTTCGCCAAATCAAAATCCCCGTCATCACCTCCTTCGCCAAAGCCCTCCGCACGGAAACAGAAGAAACCACCCACGATTTGCTTCTGGACGCCAAAGCGACGGACATCGCCGCCTGGTGCCGAAAAAACGAAACCAACAGAAAAGGAGGAGCGGATTACACCCACTCCCCCGAAATTCTTTCTTGAAACGGAAAATATTAAGCCACAAAGGGCCGCGCCGTAAAGTGTGGCCCTTTATTGCTGGCCGCATTGTAAGAGCCAGGAGCCAGGAGCTTGGAGCTTGGAGCTTGGAGCCGGGAGCCGGGAGCGGCTTGCTCGGCTCTATGTGTTCATAGAGATCGAGACGTCAGACGTCAGACAGTCAGACGTCAGACGCTTGCTCGGCTTTTGGCTTCATCTCGTTGCTTTCCGTCGACCGTGTAACCGTGAACCGTGCGTGAGAACCCTTGCGCCACAGAAGATATGACGAGCGGTAAACGGTAAACGGATATCGGATAACTGCGTTTAACGTCAAACGTCAAACGAGCAGAACGGTACAAAAGCTTTATCTGGATCCGTTTATGGACTTGTGCAATAATGAGATTATAAGC